>JAITNC010000165.1 GCA_031290675.1 Campylobacteraceae bacterium
GACGGGGAGATACGCCCGATGCTCGTGATGGACGGCGGAAATATGGAAGTGATAGACATCAAAGAGGACAGCGAACATATAGACGTCTACATCAGATATCTTGGTGCGTGCAGCGGTTGTGCGAGCGGGGCTACGGGAACTTTGTTTGCGATAGAGGGCGTACTGCAAGAGAAGATAGACGCGAAAATCAGAGTGCTGCCTGTCTGAAAAAAGCTTTTAAAATACAGCAAACTCGTTTGCTGTTAGCCCCGTTGTAACTGCCAAGCATTGGAAGCGTGAAGTCGGATAAAAAGCGAGGACTGTTTGAGCGACTGAGCGAGTTCCGCAGCTTCCGACGTAACGCAATAATGCGCAGGGTATCCGAAGGACAGTTACACTAGGGGGAGTTTCTTTGTGTTACTTTCTTTCGGAAAAGAAAGTAATAAGGAAAGAGTTGCAAAAAAAGTAAAAATAAACACAGATACATTCGTTCCGCTGGCGCTTCACGAAGTCATGACACAAGAGGGGATATCATAGGTTGAGTATTATGCCCTAAAAAATGCCCGCAAAAGCAAACTTTACTATAAAAAGCGTTACAATTAGCTCATTAAGATATTAGCCATCGGAGGATATATGAAAAAGTTATTTTTGGCTGCGTTTATAGCTATCGTTTTCGTGGGCTGTGGGACAACTTCGCCGCAGATTTCAGACGAGGGGTCAAATGCGGCGCAAAAGCTCTCTAGCAACGCTTGGCTGCTTGATAAGATAAACGGCAAAAAGATGCGCCTCGCCATCATGGGCAATGAGGCGATAGGCGTAGCTATTCTCAATTTTACCGATGATATGTTGAGCGGAAATACAGGCACAAATCAGTTCAAAGCCTCGTACACAACGCAGGGCGACACATTGAGTACGTCGCAGTTTGCGGTCACGAGAGTTATGACTTACCATAAGATTTTGTCGGACAATGAGCGTGATATTTTGGGCATTTTGGGCGCGGAGGGCAAGACTTACACTATAGACGACAAAGGGCTTAAGATACGTTCATCTAACGGAACGCTTTTCTACAAAAGATACTACGCCTTAGCTCACACATCGTGGACGCTGGCAAGAACAGGCAACAAACAGTTAAACGGCAAAGGGTTGATAAGACCTCCGTTGTTGGAGTTCAAAAATGACAAAGTGAGCGGATTTTTGGGCGTTAGTACGTTTGACGCCAACTACAGACTTACACAAAATGGCTTGAAAATATCAAATATCAGAAAATCGCCCGAGCTTGAGATAGACACGAAAGAGGCGAAAAGTTTGGAAAGCGATGTTGTGAGCGTCATATCAGGCACTCCCGCCCTGCAAACTCCTATGCCTTCAATGCTTGTGCTTGGTTCGTCAAATAACAATCTCACGTTTCACAGAGCCGCATTTGGCGATGTTTTGCATGGTGCAAAATGGGAGCTTGTGAGCTTCAAAAATGCGACCATTGGGGGCAAAAAGCCAAACAGAGAGTTCAATAAAGACGGCACGATATATGGCAACGGCGGCGTAAATACGTTTAACGGTCAATACGCCCTTGAGGATAGAAAGCTCTATATCACGTCCATCATCTCAACATTGATGGCTGGCACGATAAGGATTATGGAGGTAGAGAGCAAATACTTCAAAGCGTTGGAAAACGCCGAGTATATTGAGTTCAAAGACTATAATACTTTCACGATTTTTACGGAAGACGAGGAGCTGACATTTAGGCGGTTGGGGCAGTAAAACAGTCCAAAGTTATAATATTTTCAGTATATTTGCCAGCCCGTACAAGCACAAAACCAGTATTATACTTAAATACATTCTGGCTGTGAGAACATTTAATGGCGCTTCGCAATGCGGACACTTTAAAGCCCTTTTGCTCACAGCTTCACCGCAATCGGGACAAGGTTTAAGATATGGGTTTTTTACCTCTATTTCACTTTGGATTTTACTATGTTCATAAGGCAGCATAGCGTCTTTTATATAGGAGTGAACTATCAAAAACAGTGCTGCTGACACGCCAAATACGGCACTTTTATAAAGCAATGCCAACGCTACAAACGCTATAATTAATACCAACAAAAAAATCGGCACATATTTCAAGTCAATGATAAACAAAATCATTCTCTTTGGAAGGATACTCTTTTTCGTTCCCAATGGCGCTCCGCAATGCGGACACCCAAAAGCCCTTTTGCTCACAGCCTCTTCGCAATCAGGGCAAGGTTTAAGATTTGGGTTTTTTACTCTCATCTCACTATGAACAGAGGGCAATGTGATGGTTTTTGCATAGGCACAAAGCACAAAAAACAGTGTAGCAAATATCCCCAATGTAACACTTTGAAAAAGCAATGTCAGCACTGCAAACGCTACCCCCGATACCGACAAAAAAAGCGGCGCATATCTTAAAATATTTCTCATTTTGACCTCACAATATCTATCTCATCAAATGTGCAATCGACGCATATAAGCAAAAAATCACGATAATAGACCAAAATACTCTGCCTACAATAACATTTTCCGGCGTTTTCAATATCCCTCCGCAATGCGGACACAAAGAAGCCTTTTTGCTAATAGCCTCCTCGCAATCAGGACAAGCCATCAGGTTTGGATTTTTTATCTCTATTTTGCTTTGGATTTTACTATACACGGGTGGCAATATGATGGTTTTTGTATAGACACAAACCGCCAAAAACAGTACTGCCATCGCGCCAAATACGACACTTTGATACAACAACGCCTGCACCCCAAACGCTGCAAACAGCACTAGCAAAAAAATAGGTGTGTATCTGAAAGGATTTTCCATTTTACCCCTCTATTTGTAAAAAATAGCCCCTTAAAAAAGCATATCATACCACAAATCCTGCCCAAATATGCCGCTATTTGACGCCAAC
>JAITNC010000197.1 GCA_031290675.1 Campylobacteraceae bacterium
GGGTCATAAAAGTACGGATGCTGAGGAATGAACTTTGTCAGCTCATCAAGCAGGTATGATTTGCCTTTAACGTGCTTTGTGGAAACGGGTATGAGCGCTTTGAAGTTTGATTGATAATTTTGAAATTCTGTTATTTTACTCAGTACTTTCTCGTTTTTTACCATATCGCATTTTGTAAGCAGAACGATATGCGGCTTGCCGGCGCTTTTGGCCAAAAAATCTTTATAACTCTGCAGACCGTCTGTTACGGGCGATAAAAACAGTATCAAATCGCAATCGCCCATAGCCTTCAATGCCTCTTCAAGCATAAACTTGTTTAAAAGCTTTTCGCTTTCGTGGATACCCGGAGTATCTACAAATATAAATTGCGTATCGTTGTGCATTACTATTATATTGGCTCTTTTTCTTGTAGCGTTTGCTTTTTTGGAAACCATCGCTATCTTTTCATCAACGAGCCAATTTAAAAGGGAGCTCTTTCCTGAGTTTGGTTTACCAACTACGGCGATGAAACCAGCTCTTTGTTCACTCATAAAATATACCTTGCGCTATCTTCGTCTTCTATTATAGTGTCAAGCTTATCGTGAACCAGTTTTGCGTCTACGTGCAAGCTCTCGCCTTTGTGTTCGTTTGCACTGAAGCTGATATCTTCGATAACCTTTTCAATGATAGTATGCAGCCTTCTTGCTCCTATATCTTCAGTCTTTTCATTTGCTATGTAGGCTATTTTTGCTATTGCTAAAATGGCGTCATCGTCAAATATAAGCTCCACGCCCTCTGCGGAGAGCAGGGCTTTGTACTGGCGCAGCAATGAGTTTCTTGGCTGAGTCAAAATCTTGTAAAGCGTTCCCTCATCAAGCGAGTTTAACTCCACTCTTAGAGGAAATCTGCCCTGAAGCTCGGGAATAAGGTCGCTTGGCTTGCTTAGATGAAATGCACCCGCCGCTATAAATAGTATATGGTCGGTGTCGATAGTGCCGAGTTTTGTCGTAACGGCAGAGCCTTCTACTATCGGCAAAAGGTCGCGCTGAACTCCCTCTTTGCTCGGGTCTTGTCTGCCTTGCGAGGTTGAGGGTACGGCTATCTTGTCTATCTCGTCTATAAATATGATACCTTCTTCCTGTGCTCTTTGCACGGCTTCAAGTCTCATGGTTTCGTTATTTAGTATCTTGTCGGCGGCTTCGGCTTTTAGGGCTTCTTTGGCTTCTTTGACGGACATCTCTTTTTTTACATTTCCCGCTCCCGCGCTCAATATCCTGATAAAAGACTCTTGTACTTTTATCATATCGGGGGGCATATTTGTATCGTTGCCGAACTCTCCGCTATTTTGCTGCAAATCAACTTCTATATTTAAACCATCAAGGTCGCCGGCTATGAGTCTCTCTCTCATCTTCTCATAACTCTGTTTATAAGCCAAACGTTTATCTTCGCTCGCACCTTTTGGAAGTGGCGGAAGTAGTTTTTCCAAGATGATTTTCTCTACATACTTCTCTATGCCTTCTCTGTTTTTCTCTTTGTGCTCGGCTTTGACGAGATTTAGCGCAGCCAATGCCAAGTCCCTCACCATAGACTCAACATCTCGCCCTACAAATCCTACTTCAGTGTATTTGCTCGCCTCAACCTTTACAAAGGGAAGATTCATCATCTTTGACAATCGTCTTGCTATTTCGGTTTTGCCCACACCTGTTGAGCCTATCATGAGGATATTTTTCGGCATAACCTCTTCTTGCATCTCAAGCTCAAGCTGCAATCTTCTATATCTGTTTCTAAGTGCTATTGAGATGGATTTTTTCGCCTCAAACTGACCTATGATGTATTCGTCTAAATATGCGACAATCTCTTTTGGTGTTAGATTCATTATTTTTTACTATCCTCTAAAGTGTAAGTTTTTATTGAGTGGTTCGTATATATACATATATCTGCTGCTATTTTCAAACTCTCTTTGATAAGCTCTTCCTCGTCAAGCTTGGCGTGCAGGTTCAAAGCGCGTGCGGCAGATATGGCGTAGTTCCCGCCGCTGCCTATGGCGGCTATTTGGGCATCTTCGGGTTCAACTACATCGCCTGTTCCGCTTAAGATGAAGATATGTTCTCTGTTGAGGACAATCATCATAGCTTCCAAGCGGCGCAGGTATTTGTCCTTGCGCCACTCTTTTGAAAACTCAATAGCGGATTTGAGCAGGTCGCCTTTTTTTTGTTCTAAAATATTTTCAAACATATCAAAAAGGTTGAAAGCGTCCGCCGTGCTTCCCGCAAATCCCGCCAAAACGCTGCCGTTGTGAAGTTTTCTTATCTTGACAGCGTTGCCTTTAAGTACGGTGTTTCCAAAAGTTACTTGGCCATCTCCGCCTATGACGGATTTGTTCTTGCCTTTTATCGCTAAAATGGTAGTTGCGTGGAACATAGCTACTCTCCGACTATCTCTATTTTGAGGTTGGAGTGTATTCCGTGACCCATTTTTATGGAGATATCAAAAAGCCCCGTGCTTTTGATGGGCAGCTCTATCTCAATGTGTTTTTTGTCTATCTCTATCTTGTGCTGGACTTCCAACTCTTTGGCTATCTCGTCTTTTGTAACTGCGCCGAAAAGGCTTCCGTTTGCGCCCAAAGAGCGTTTGATGATGAGCGTTGTCGCCGCAAGTGTTTTGCTTATCTCGTGCAGTTTTGCTATCGCCGCTGCTTCTTGCTCGGCTTTTCTTTTTTCTCCAGCTTCGTACTGGCGCAAAACATCAGTAGTAGCGAGTTTTGCAAGACCTTTGCCTATGAGAAAGTTTTTGCCGTAACCGTCTTTGACGTCTTTGATTTCGCCTGTTTTTCCAAGCCCTTTTATGTCTTTAATCAATAAAACTTTCATAATTCTCCCTTTCAGATAAAAATACTATTTTTTCTCTTTTTTGCTCTGTGCCAATCTGTTTTTGCCGCTTATGATAAAGCGCAATGCGTTGAGTTTGATAAAGCCCGCAGCGTCTTTTTGGTTGTAAACTTCATCTTCTTCAAATGTTGAAAACGCTTGGTTGAAAAGGTTGTCGGTTTTTGAATCTCTGCCGATGATTATCACATTGCCTTTATATAGTTTGACTCTGACTGTGCCGTTGACGCTCTCTTGCGATTTGTTGATAGCGGCTTGAAGCATTTCTCTCTCCGGGCTGAACCAAAAACCGTTATAGATGAGGCTCGCAAATCGTGGCATAAGCTCATCTTTGAGGTGCGCCGCTTCTCTGTCAAGTGTGATACTTTCTATGGCTCTGTGTGCTTTAAGCATGATAGTGCCGCCTGGAGTTTCATAACAGCCTCTGGATTTCATACCGACATATCTGTTTTCAACTATATCAAGTCTTCCTACGCCGTGTTTTGAGCCGAGTTCGTTGAGTTGTGTGAGCATAGAAGCAGGGGATAATGCTTTGCCGTTGAGTTTTACAGGGTCGCCGTTTTTGTACTCAAGCTCTATAACTTCAGCCTTGTCGGGGGCGTTTAGAGGGTCTACTGTCCATCTCCACATGCTATCTTCAGGCTCTTGATTTGGGTCTTCAAGCACCAACCCCTCATAAGATATATGAAGTAGGTTTGCGTCCATAGAGTAGGGCGATTTGTTGCCTTTTTTCTCTATGCTGATGCCGTGTTTTGAGGCGTATTGTAAGAGTTTCTCGCGAGAGTTCAAGTCCCACTCTCTCCAAGGCGCTATGATAGTCAAGTCCGGATTGAAACTAAGATATCCTATCTCAAATCGCACTTGGTCGTTGCCTTTGCCTGTAGCTCCGTGTGATACGGCGTCTGCGCCTGTGAGTTTTGCTATCTCAGCTTGACGTTTTGCTATCAAAGGTCTGGCTATGGAAGTTCCCAACAGATACTCGCCCTCGTATATGGCGTTCGCACGAAACATCGGGAAAACAAAATCCCTCACAAACTCCTCTTTCAAATCCTCAATGAAAATATTTTCAGGTTTTATGCCGAGCGATATGGCTTTTTTGCGTGCAGGCTCAAGCTCTTCGCCTTGACCTATATCGGCAGTGAAAGTTACCACCTCACACTTATACTCATCTTGAAGCCATTTTAGTATTATGCTTGTATCAAGTCCGCCGGAATACGCCAAAACTACTTTTTTGACATCTTTTTTCATAGTCAAATCCTTTTGAATTCAAATATTGATTTTAAAAGCCAATAATAACCAAAATTATATTAATTGACTATTACACATAAGCTTCTCATTTACACGCAAGTGCTAAAATAAGTATTTATACAAGGAGATACTCTTATGAAAAATATACTTATTTTAGTAGCAGTGCTCTTACTGCTAGGCGGTTGTGTGTCAAAACACGATGTAACGCTCGTCGGTTTCAATACGGAAGGCGTTTTGAAGGGTGTATTTGACGAATCAAAAGACACCGTTACGGTTGTTATGCCTGACGGCGAAGTTTTGAGCGGCGGATACAGTTCGCTTGAGCGCGAAGAACCCGTATCTTTCTCAAATACGTTTGGCTACTCAAGTGGCAGCAGATACGGCCGAGGCGGGAGTTTTGGCGGCGTAGGAATAGGACTTAACTTTGGTTATGAATCTACAAAATACGCTCTTCTCACAAGTGAAACCTCCACTTTGAAAATGGAGATACTGATGACTATAAAAAGCTGGTCTAAAAATGGCTTTGGAGAGGCGAAAACGAACGATGGAAGGGAGTATAAGATACAGTTTTAAAAAGGCATAAGTGAGTGGAACTCTTTACATACAAAAATAATTTTATACGCAAAGAGTTCGCAGCTTATTGTATAGTAGGAGCAAGCGGTAATTTTTCGTCACTCTCGCTACACATCTTGCCAATCGGCAAAATCTCTCTTTTCATATGTATATTTAACACATTTGCGGCACTGCCGTAAAACGACAAAAGGGCGATGAGAAGTTCGGCTATGCCCGCTACGACTTTCGCTACCGCCGGCGATATGCCAAATCCATAACATGTAAGCGCTATAAAAAGAACATCAATAGCGACGAAAATAGCGAACAATACGCCGTTTGTCGTGCTTGCGCCTATCGTCATATATATCGTAAAGATGAGATACCCCAGATATAAAAAGCCGAGCTGTGTTGTGAAATCCCCCTCGTAGCCTTGGAACATAAACCACCACGTAAGCGCGATAGTAACCCAAAACATTCCATAGCCCATAAACGCCAACCCGCCGAAGACATTTTGTTTTTTGTAGTCCAAAACGCCGGCGATAAGCTGAATAAAACCGCCCAAAATCAGCGCACAGGGCAAAATACCGATAGTTCCGACAGATAGACCCAATTTTTCACTGGACGCTACCAGCGTAACCATAGCCAAGCCAAATAGCCCCAAAGCAGATGGGTCTGGTTGTTTGGAGGCAATCTCCACAACCTTGATGTCATTTTCCATAATTGTTTCCTTAGTGTTGAGATATCTCCTATTGTAGAGGCAGATATTAAACTTTTACAAAATATGCTCATATAAAAATAAAAAAGCCTTAATTACGTTACTAAATTACACAATGTTAGACATATATAGTTAATATATAATTATTGTTATTTTTTAAAGATAGTGATATATAGGCTATTTGTAACATAAAGTATGTATTATCATATATATGTTACAAAACGATACATCTAATCCAAGTATTGAGCAGTGCAAAAAAATCAAAAAAACTTTATAATTCAACACTAAAGGAAAAAGTGCTACTATTTTTGATTTTATACATACAAAAGGTTAAATTAATATGCAAAAGATATACGATGTTGTTATCATAGGGGGAGGGCCTGCCGGTGTCGGAGCGGCCGTTGAAACGAGTATTTTGGGTATCAAAAATATTTTATTGATAGAGAAGGGCGATAACCATTCGCAGACTATCAGAAAATTTTACAAAGACAATAAAAGAGTGGACAAAGACTATAAAGGGCAGGTCGTAAACCTCGAGGGACATATAGACTTTATGGACGGAAGCAAAGAAAGCACGCTTGATTATTTTGACAAACTTTTAGACCAAGAGGCGATAGATACGGCTTTTAACAGCGAGGTTGAGAGCGTGGAGAGTGCTGAGGGTATCTTTAGAGTTACGACGTTCAAGGCGGGGTATCTCGCCAAAATCGTCATCATCGCTATCGGTCGTATGGGACGCCCAAATAAGCCTGAATACAAAATACCGCCGTCCATATCCGATATAGTAAATTTCAACCTTGATAAATGTACGCAAGGCGAGAGTATTTTGGTCGTGGGTGGTGGAAATTCGGCGGCAGAGTACGCTATAGGTTTGGCAAATGAAAACAAAGTAACGCTGAATTACCGAAAGGCTGAGTTCACGAGGCTAAATGAGCTTAATGAGCGAATATTGCTTGATTTTAACAAAAGCGGCAAGTTAGCGTTCAGGCTCGGCACAGATATAGTTTCTCTCGAAGGGGAGGGCGGCAATGTCAAGGTAAACTTCAGCGATGGCGAAACAGCAACATTTTCACGTGTTATTTACGCCATCGGCGGCACTACTCCTGTTGAGTTTTTGAAAAAATGCAATATTGAGTTGAACGATAACGGATATCCGATAATCAACGACAATTACGAAACAAATGTGAAAAATCTCTACATTTGCGGCGATATCACGACCACGCACGGAGGCTCTATCGCGCTCGCCCTCAACCAGTCTTACCAGATAATAACCCACACGTTCGCAAAATGACACTTTATCAATACGCCAAAGGTTATCGTTATACGAGCGATACGATGTTTTTGTACCATTTCGCGAGGTCTTTCAGACCAAAAGGCAGCGTGCTTGATGTTGGCTGTGGGTGCGGGATATTGGGGCTTTTGCTCAAGCGGGATTTTCCCTCCACAACTTTGAGTATGATAGACATACAAGAGGAGCATACGTCGCTTGCGGAGAAAAATGCCGCAGAGAACAGGCTTGGGGCTGATGTGATAAGGGGCGATTTTATGGCGTATGATTTTGGCGAAAAGTTTGATTTTGTCGTATCAAATCCGCCTTTTTATCACGAAAATACGAAAAAAAGCGAGGATAAAAGCCTTATCATCAGCCGATACGCCACTTCGCTGCCGCTTGATAGATTTTTGGCGAAAAGTTTTGATATTTTGAAGCCAAAAGGCTCTCTCATCTTCTGTTACGACGCGAAACAGATAGAGGATATATTTGTGTTGAGTGCGAAAAACAGGCTCAAAGTCTGTGATATCTGCTTTGTCTATCCGAGGGCGGACAAAGAGTGTTCGCTGCTCTTGGTGATGGTCAAAAAAGAGTCCAACTCTTTTGTCAAGATACATTCGCCGCTTTTTGTTTTTGACGGCGAGAGTTACTCAAAAGGTACGAAAGAGATTTTTCTCATGGCTGATACGAGGAGCGTTGATTGGGCATAATCAAGCACGAGGGCTACGACTACGCCTTTGACACGGACGCTTGCAAGCTCTGTGAGAGCAAATGTTGTGTCGGGGAGAGCGGGTATATCTGGGTAAATAGAGAGGAAATTTTAGCTTTTGCGGATTTTTTAAACATAAAAGCGGAGGAATTTATACTAAAATACTTGCGGAAAATAAATTTTCGCTATACTCTCAAAGAGATAAAACACAAAAGCGGTTTTGCGTGTGTGTTTTTTGACAGCGAAAAAAGAGGGTGCGGGGTGTATGACATCAGACCAAGTCAGTGCCGCAGCTTTCCTTTTTGGGAATATTTTAAGACCCATAAAAAAGATTTGGAGGACGAATGTATAGGTATTTTACCTCTGTAAAAAGATATTTTTTACTACTGTTTTTTGCTTTTTCACTCTCTTTGGCTACTCCACAAAGTACGTCAAATGTATCTATAGACAAACAGATATTTGCAGGCGAGGATTTGCTGATATTGCAGGCTTTGGACGCTCAGCAGCGGGGCGAATACAAAAACGCCGCCTCATTTTACGCAGAGTTGTATGAAAAAAGCGGGCGTGAAGAGTACCTCAAAAACTCCATAAGGCTGTTTTTGGCGGGCGATGATATGAGCGTGGTTGAAAAGCTTGTGCAGAGAGGATTTAAAAATTATCCGCAGGATTTTGATTATGAGCGTTTTTATATCGCCAAACTTTTGAAAGAAAACAATATCTCAGCCGCCAAAGATGAAGCTTTGGTGTTGTTGGGAAAAGAAAACAACGAACAAAATCTAAGACTGGCAGGCTCTATTTATCTGTATTTGCAAGAGTATGGCACTGCTTTGGACTATCTTGAGCGTGCATATACTTTTAGCAACAATGAGCAGGTTTTGCTACAGATAGTAGATATCAACATTAGGCTTGGCAAAACAGACGAGGCTATCTCTCAGCTTGAAACTTACACGAGGATAAACGGCTGTTCTATCAACAGTTGCTACAAACTTATAGATATTTACAGCAAACAGAAAAATATAGACGGACTTTTCGGCGTTTATAAAAGGCTTTATGACAAATTTGAAAATGACGAGTATGCGCAAAAAGTGTTTGAGATACTCATATTTCAAAACAAGCGTGCCGAGGCGATAAAGTTTTTGGAGCAGAGCAAATACCGACCCGAGATACTTATAGAGATGTACACGGTTGAAAAGCAGTTTGATAAGGCTATCGCTTTGGCTAAAAAGATATATGACAATACGGGCGATTTGGAATATCTCTCAAAAATAGCCATTTTGGAGTATGAGAGTGCGAGCAAAAAAACAGACGCCCTGCTCAGCTCCGTGTCGGAGAAGTTTGAGAGGTCTATAAACGACCAAAGCGAGCCTTTGTATATGAATTATTACGGATATCTACTCATAGACCACGAGCGAAATATCACAAAAGGCATAGACCTCGTGAAGCAGGCTCTTTATCTCCAGCCCGATTCGCCATACTATCAGGATTCGCTTGCGTGGGGACTTTACAAACAAAAAAATTGCAAAGAGGCTTATGATATCATGCAAAAAGTTGTTGAAAAGCTGAGTGATAAAGAGATTTTGGGGCATTTCAACCTCATAAAATCGTGCGTTATAAGTTCAGAAAAGAAAGCCCAACAATGATACTTGACGAGATAATCAAAAAAACCAGAGAAGACTTAGAGAAGCGAAAGCGGGATTTTCCTATGGAGTGGCTGGGCAGAAGCCTCTCGTACAACAACTTCGCGCCGCGTGATGTGAAGCCTTATCTGCGCTCCACAAAAGAAAATCCTTACCGTATTATCGCCGAGGTGAAAAAAGCAAGCCCAAGCAAAGGCGTGATAAGAGAGGATTTTGACCCTATATCTATAGCGCAGTCGTACGAGAAGGGCGGGGCGGACGCACTATCTGTTTTGACAGAGCCGCACTTTTTTCAAGGAAATCTTGAGTACCTGACTCAAATACGCCGATATGTTTCTACGCCGCTTTTGCGCAAGGACTTTATCGTAGACGAATACCAGATATTGGAAGCGAGCGTTTATGGGGCGGATTTTGTGCTTTTGATAGCCAAAGCCCTTGAGAGCAAGGAGCTTTCGTCATTGCTTGAGTTTGCCAGACGGCTTGGTATGGAAGCTTTGATTGAGATACACGACAAATCGGACTTGAGCAAAGCCATATACGCAGGCGGCGATATCATAGGCATAAATCACAGAAATTTAGAAAATTTTGAGATGGATATGAGTTTGAGCGAAAAACTGATACCGCTGATACCAAAAGGTAAAATCATAGTCGCAGAGAGCGGGCTAAATAACAAAAATACGATAATAGAGCTCTCAAAAATCGGCGTTGATGCATTTTTGATAGGCGAATATTTTATGCGTCAGGACGATATAACGCACTCTTTGTCTGAGATGAAAAGGCTATAGAGTTGGAAGCAAGCAAAAGCCGTGAAAAAAGAATATACACCGTAACGATAGCGGGCTCTATCATAAACGTCATACTTTTGACGCTCAAGTTTGTAGTAGGGTTTCTCGGCAACAGCCACGCTATGATAGCGGACGCCGTGCATTCGCTTTCGGACTTTGTGGGTGATGTCATACTGTTGGTTTTTATCCGTATCGCGAGCAAGCCACGCGACGGCGACCACTCGTACGGACACGGAAAATTTGAAACTTTATCTACGGCGATGATAGGTATGATGCTGTTCGCTGTGGGCTGCGCTATATTTTACGACGGGGCGAAGCTCGTTTGGGTTTATTTGGACGGTGAAACGCTTTACGAACCGCAGCTCATAACTTTGTGGGTCGCTCTGGTGTCTGTAGTGCTAAAAGAGGGGCTTTACTGGTGGACAAGATACGAGGGCAAAATCACAAAAAGTCAGGCGCTTATAGCCAACGCTTGGCATCACAGGTCTGACTCATTTTCATCTATAGCGGTCGGTCTTGGTATCGCCGGAGCTATATTTTTGGGCGAAAAATGGCGTGTGCTTGACCCTCTGATGGCTATTTTTGTGAGCATATTTATCATAGTGATATCTTTGAAATTTATCAAAAATTCAGTTGATGAGCTGCTTGAAAAGTCGCTATCCATACAATTATGCCAAAATATAATGAACACCATAAGCAGTGTAGATGGTTTTTATGACCCGCACGACCTACGCACAAGGCGAATCGGCAGCGGGATAGCCATAGAAATACATCTGCGTTTTGATAAAAATATGACGATAGAAAAAGCGCACGATATAGCTACTGAAGTGGAAGAGCGTGTTAAAGCCGAATATGGCGAAGGGACACATATAGTAACGCACCTTGAGGTGTAACTGTGTTGTCAAAATATTTTCAAGTTAAAATAAAAAAAGCGTTAGCAAGGACATAAGATGAGATATATAACCGTTATTTTGCTTCTCTTTTTGCTTGTTTCGTGCGGCGTAAAACAAGCTGAGCCAAAAGTCATAGAACAGCCCATACAAGAGGCGCAGCCTGAGTTAAACGAACAACCAGAAGAGCAAGAAGCGATGGAAGAGTTGAGCAAACCAGAAATCATCACACAAGATGATAACAGCTCGCTTTTATATACCGCTATAGGTAATTGGCTTGGCGTTCCATATAAAAAAGGCGGTATGTCAAAGCGCGGAGTTGATTGTTCCGCTCTTGTTGTTTTGGTTTATCAAGAAGTTTACGGCAAAACACTGAGCAGAACGACAAACAGTATGTTTCAAAGCAGCACCAGATTGAAACGCTCCGAGCTTCAAGAGGGAGATTTGGTATTTTTCCACACAAGACATAATAATAAAAAAACTGTAAATCATGTGGGAATTTATCTCAAAGAGGACAAGTTTGTTCACGCGAGCAGCTCAAAAGGCGTCATGGTTAGCTCTTTGGACAACCCTTACTTCCAGCGGGTGTGGATATCTGGCGGAAAAGTAAAATAGCGAGTTTTCATTTTTCCGCTTGCTAAATCCTCTCCAGTTTTACTCCAAGACTATCTCGCCTTTGCCGTTTTTGAGTACTCTTTTGCCGTTCACCATTTCGTTGTAGGCTACGATGTTATCTTTTGCGTCTATGTAGTATATTGTGGCATTTTCGCCCTTGCTATCCCATGCCAACATCAAGCCTCCGAGCTTAACGCTTGGGCTGTGAATAGCATAAAAGCGGGGCTTGACTATCGTCTCCCCCTTGTCGTTTATAACGCCTCGTTTCCCGTTGTCGCGCCAATCGCCATATTTGTCGTATTCGCCGCCTGTGCTGCCCTGTATAACGATAGCCAGACCGTTATCCTCAAAGTCAAACGGGCGATCATACAAAGCGTCGGCTATCACTTTGCCTTTGTTGTCAATAACACCCCATCTATCGCCCCATGTATCGCCAATTTTTGTGTTTTTTACCACGCTAGCTCTGCCTTTGTGGTCAAAAGGCATTATAGAGGTAAAAGATTTTTCCGATACAATCTCGCCCTTTTCGTTTACGAGCGTTCCGCCGTTGATGATAGCCAAACCATTGTATCCAAAGACCGAATCATAAGCGCCGCCCACACTGCTTCCTTCTTCTGCCGCCCTTAAACTTTCGATATTATTTAGTAATACTTTTCCTTTGGCGTTGATAAAAGAGTACCTATATGCGCTCTCTCCTGATTTTTTACCATAGAGAGGATTGTCATCTCTGACCCATGCGACGCAGTGTTTGTTGAAGTTGGAGATATGAGGGTGTGAAGTTATAACTCTGCCTTTTTCATCTATCAGACTCTGTCCATTGGAGCTTCTGTATGTTACTAACGCCACGCCGCAATCATCAAAGTTGTTTGCTCCGCCAAATCTTGGGGCTATAACCCACTCGCCTTTTCTATTGATGTAGCCCTCTGACCAACCTTCGTCATATCCGCCTCTCGCCGCCGCCAAGCCATTTTTGCTAAAACCGTAAAGGCTGTTGAACTTGGGTTTTATAATCCACTCGCCTTTCATGTCTATCGTACCCCAAAGCTCACCACTCGCCGCAGGTGTGGAGGTGTTGTCGGTAAAGTTTTTAACACCGCTAAATCTCGGAGCTATCACCCACTCGCCCTTTTTGTTGATAAATCCCCATTTGCCCTTTACTGTTTGGTTGCGCTCATTTATGCTATCTTGCGCCTGTACCGCCGCTAAGCCATTGTCAAATACGCCGTATCCTGTGAACTTTGGCTCAAATATGATTTTGCCCTTTGTATCAGCGAAGCCAAATTTACCATCTTTATCTCTTAAAATGATGATATCTTCTTTATAGTCATAATAAGCATCATCATATATCGGTTCTACGATGATATTAAAATCCTTATCTATAAAACCAAAACCTGTTTTTGTCCACACTTTTGCGATGCCGTTTTCAAAATCCCCGATGTTTTTAAAGCGTATCTCTTTTCCAACTACATAGCCTTGAGCGTCTATATCTGCGCTAAGAGCGCCTTTTTGGGCTTCTATATATCCGTAATAAAATCTAATATCATCAAGTTCTATAGGAATAGTCAGTTTGCCCTGTGCGTTCATCACGCCGTATTTGCCATTTTGTTCTACCCTCAACAGTGAGTAGTTATCGGCAAAATACATAATACCGTCGTATTGTGGCTTGGCGACTATCTCGCCTTTGCCGTTCATAAGCCCGTACTGTTTTTTGGTTGTGGTTTTGCCGTTTTTTTCTTGAACTGTTTTATTGACAGAGACGATGATCACCTCGCCGCCATAAGGCACCACATCATCAAACTGAGGCTTAATAACTATCTCGCCTTTTTTGTTGATAAAACCCCATTTGTCATTAAGTTTGACCGCCGCTATATCGGCGTAAAACATATAAGAGTCGTCAAATCTCGGCTCTATGACTACTTCACCTTTGGCGTTGATGTAGCCGTCTTTACTCGTCTCAAAACTATAGAGCCTGTCGTCTATAGTTCCATTGTCGGCGCAAGCTGTCTGGAGCGCCAAAAAGCAGGTGAGGGGGATAAGTAAAGATTTGATATTCATAGAGATATCCTTTTTGTTTGAAAGTTTTTATTTCATGATTTTATCATAAAATATCTTTTATTTGAAGTGAATGTAGCCCCGTTATCATTCATAAGCGAAGCCCCTGCGTCAGACAAAAGGCGAAGCTCCCCATTGTCAAGCACCCCCTCGTCATTGCGAGGAGCATAGCGACATGGCAATCCATTTCCCACATTATCATTCAGAGCCGAAACACCCCACATTGTCATGCTGAGCCGAAGGCGTGAGCATCTGTATTTATTCTCTTCCGTCATTGCGAGCCTGTATTCAGGCGTGGCAATCCACGCTCATGTGTCATTGTGAGGAGCGAAGCGACGTAACAATCTGTGTTTATTTGTTTTTCTTTCATTTCTTTGCTTACTCTCTTTCCTTATTACTTTCTTTTCCGAAAGAAAGTAAAACAAAGAAACTCCCCCTAAATGTAACTGTCCTTCGGATACCCTGCGCATTTTTGCGTTACGTCGGAAGCTGCGGAACTCGCTCAGTCGCTCAGACAGTCCTCGCTTTTTATCCGACTTCACGCTT
>JAITNC010000029.1 GCA_031290675.1 Campylobacteraceae bacterium
GCCGTTAGAGGAGGAGAGCCAAAAACTGCTCGCCAAATACAAAAGCAACAAAAAAGTTTCACGGCAGATTAAAAATCTTATGGAAAGATAGGAGGCGAGTTATGAGAGTTTTATTTATATTGTTGGCGGCGGGCGCTTTTCTTTTTGGCGCAGAACCGAAGTTTGGGGATTATGCCGCTAAGATTTACAAAGGTAATGTAACCGCGCCAAATATCACAATAAGTGAATTTGACAATCCGCTTGAAATAAATTTTGCGGGCAAATACTATATCAACGCCCTTAGCTGCTCCACTGACGGCGGACACGGCGTAGAGATGTGCGTCATAGCAAAAATCTTTGACCTCACAAGCGGCAAAGAGATACACGGCGTGATGAGCGACATCTTGAACAACGACCTTTATTGGTATCTAAATGACTACAGAGCATTAAAGTTTAAGCCCGATAGTTCGCTCATAGGCGTTAGTTATTACGAGTCTGACGAGCTTTACCGCACGGTATATTTTGAGTTTAAAAATGGCGGTTTTGCGGAAGTGGCACGAACAGAAGTTTACCCTGATGATGTTTTGAAATTTATAGAAAACTATAACGAGTGCGAACATTTTGGAGGCGAAGAGCCGTACGATGAAGCGAGGGCAAAAGAGATAGCACAAGCTTCCGAGAAGTACTGCGGAGCGGCGAACAAAGCCTATAAAACATTAAAAAGCAAGTATAAAAATGATGTCAAAACCACAAATATATTGGCGAATTTTTATAAGAATTATTGATGCAGCGAAAGCCACTCATTGTTATTTAGAGCCTGTAACTTCGGCGTGGCTTCTTACTTCGGCAAGTTTGAGATTTCCACGTCAAATATCTGCGTATTTGGCTGTCCCGTCAAAATAAACATACGAATAGAGCTGCTTATCTTGTTTTGGTCGCGGCTTTTGAGGTATATCTCTATATTGAAGCCATTTGATTTGCCGTTTAAGATATCTTCGGCGACTTCGATAGCATTTGAGAAATAGATAGAGTTTTGCACGACTTTCTTGAGTTTTAGTTCGTTTATATTGTCATTGGCGAATTTTTTAAACTCATTAAAAGTCATATCGTCCCTCTGCTGATACTCTTTGAAAAACTCATAAAAGTATTGGATGAGGTCTTCATTTTTGGCGGCAACAGCTATGAGCATATCTTCGGATATGATGGAGAGATTGCCGAAAGCACCGTCCATACTTACCTTAAAACCTCGCGCACTTTTGTCTACTTTGATATCTATCGGGTATATAAGTTTGGAAAATCTATGGTCGATGGAAGATGAATTTTGTGCGCTTGAGATATTTTTAATCTGTAGACTTTTGAGGGAGGAGAACGCTATGGAGTACTCTATCTCATCAAAAGATACGATATCCTGCTCATCATCTGTTTTGCGTATAAACCCTCCGCCGATAGAGTGACAGTGATACTTCAAAAACCCCTCTGTAGCGCATTTTGCTCTGTATCTCAACCCCACCCTTGCGTCAGCGGCAAATTCTACCTTTATGACATCTGAAAGGCTGTAGTCATCAAAAGCATGTTCTGTTTTATGTAAAACAAAAAAGTGTATCGCCGCCACAAAAGCGATACATATCACGATAACCGCCGATATGATAAGAGCAACCCTTGTGCGCTTTGAAACTTCCGATAACATTCTCAACCTTTTTAAAACCTTTTAGAAACATAACTATAATTCTATCCAAAAAATCCCTTAAAGCAAAACATAATCTCATAAAATGTAAAATCTTTAGTTCTAAATGCCACTAAAAGGAACAATTTGAAAAAAATTATCGTTGGTATATCGGGTGCGAGCGGAGTGGAACTTGGCAAAAAATTTATCAACAACCTGCCAAAAGAGTATGAAGTGTATACTATCATCAGTGAAAGTGCCAAAAAAGTCGCCGAAAAAGAGTGCAATTTTACGCTTTTAGACGATAACGACATCAGCGAGCGCACGGCTTCGGGTTCTTTTGGGGCTGAGATGATGGCGATAATACCCTGCAGTATGAACTCTCTATCTAAGATAGCGTGCGGTATAGCGGACAATCTTTTGACAAGAAGTGCGAGCGTTATGATAAAAGAGCGCAAAACGTTGCTTTTGGCTCCGAGGGAAATGCCCTACTCTGCGATAGTTTTGGACAATATGCACAAACTATCTCTCTCAAACGTCATCATAGCACCTCCCGTTCTTGGGTTTTATGCTAATATTAGCACTTTGGAAGATATGGAAAATTTTTTGATAGGACGCTGGTTTGACCTGCTTGGCATTTCAAACTCACTATATAAAAGATGGGGTGAACAATAATGAAAAAAATCGCGATATATCCGGGTACTTTTGACCCGATAACAAATGGTCATCTTGACATTATCAGACGAGCTATGCGCATTTTTGACAGCGTGCTGGTAGCCATAGCGATATCTGATGAGAAAAAGCCTATGTTCTCGCTGGAAAAGAGAGTTCAGATGGCAAAAACAGCCGTCAAAGAGATAAAAGGCGTTGAAGTTGAGCCGTTCTCAAACCTTATGGTGGAGTTCGCCAAAAGCAAAAATATACTCACAGTCATACGAGGATTGCGTGCTGTCAGCGACTTTGAGTTTGAACTGCAGATGGGATACGCCAACGCCTCTTTGGACAATGAGATAGAAACTATCTATCTTATGCCCTCTTTGGACAACGCTTTCATCAGCTCGTCCGTCGTGCGTTCTATACTAAAGCACCACGGCAACGCCTCTCACCTCTACCCAAAAGAGATAGAGAGTTTTATCAAAGGAAAAGTTTAGATGTTTGCGCTTTTTGAAGGAATAGACACGACAGGAAAAAGCACGCAGGTAAAAAAACTGCAAAGCGTATATCCCGACATGATAGCCACGTACGAGCCCGGAGCTACACAGCTTGGGGCTGAACTACGCTCTATTTTGCTTGAAAAAGAGTTACATATAGATAAGAAGGCTGAGCTTTTGCTCTTTCTCGCCGACCGTGCCGAGCATTACGAAAAAGTAGTCGCACCAAACGCCGACAAGCTCGTCGTAAGCGACAGAGGATTTGTATCTGGCATAGCATATGCGCTGACAAACAGCCCCGAGATGGATTTGAGTTTTTTGATAGAGCTGAACCGTTTTGCGCTTGGAGGGAAATTTCCCGAAAAAATAGCCTTCTTTAAGACGAACGAGAAGCTTTTGCGCTCAAGGATAAATGGCAAATCACACGACAAGATAGAGCAAAGAGGCATAAACTACCTCCTAAGCGTACAGGAAAATATGCAAAAAGTGTTGGATAGCTTGCAGATAAAATATATCGTTTTGGACGCAAGCGAAAGTATTGAGGATTTACACATCAAAATAAAAAGGTTTTTAAATGATTAACGCTCTGCGAGGCATGAGAGATATCATCTCGCCCGATAGTGAGAAATATACGTATTTTATAGAAAATTGCTCAAAAATAGCAAAAAACTACGGCTTTGAGTTCATAGCCACGCCTGTTTTGGAAGAAACGTCCTTGTTTAAACGAAGCGTTGGGGAGAGCAGCGACATAGTCGGCAAAGAGATGTATCAGTTTATAGATAAAGGCGAAAATGACGTCTGCCTGCGGCCAGAGGGGACAGCCGGCATCGTGCGCTCGTTTATCCAAAACAAAATGGACAGAGCGGGCATTGTCAAGAGATTTTTTTATTACGGGGCTATGTTCAGGTACGAAAGGCCGCAAAAAGGCAGACTGCGGCAGTTTCATCAGTTTGGGGTTGAGAGTTTTGGCGTGAGCGACGTGAGAGAGGACGCTGCGGTCATCTTGATGTTGAGCGAAATGTTACAGTTTTTCGGCATAAAGACGATTTTGAAACTAAATTCGCTCGGCTGTCCGAAGTGTATGCCCTCATACAGAAGCAAACTTGTGAAGTTTTTGGACACGGCTGAGGGTCTTTGCGAGGATTGTCAGAGGCGAAAAAACCTCAATCCTATCAGAGTGCTTGACTGCAAAAGTGAAAACTGCCAGCGACTTCTCACAAATGCGCCGCTTTTGATAGAAGCTCTTTGCGACGAGTGTAAAAACGACTTTGAAAGCTTAAAATCTATATTGTCAAAATTTGACATCAACTACGAGATAGACCCAAAACTCGTGCGTGGACTTGACTACTACTCCAAAACTGCTTTTGAGTTTGTAAGCTCTGATATAGGAGCTCAAAGTTCCGTAGCAGGTGGGGGCAGATACGACAGGCTAGTAGAGTTTTTGGGCGGCAAAGCGACACCCGCTGTAGGATTTGCGATAGGCGTTGAGAGGCTTTTGGAACTTGTCAAAATGCCGGAAAATGCAAAAAGCGGCGTTTATGTCGGGGCTTTGAACAAAGAGAGCGAAGAGTTGGTTTTCACTCTTGCAACTAAGTTGCGCAAAAAAGTCAAAACAAGCTTTGAGTATGCAAGTAAAAATTTTGCAAAACATCTCAACAATGCCGATAAAATGGGCGCAAAATATTTCATCTGCGTAGGCGAAAACGAACTGAAATCATCTGAAGTGATAGTCAAAAATCTGGAAACAAAAGAAGAGCAAAAATGCGCTTTGAGCGATTTAGGAGAATTTAAATGGTAGATTATGGTATAAAAGTTTGGGCGAACGGCGACTTTATCATCAAAAACGGACAAGTATGTGTAAACAGCGGCTCACAGCCCGCCATCATAGACATAGTCAAAGAGATACGCAGCGACGGCATCAGAGGCCCGTTGATATTGCGTTTTCCGCACCTTATCAAAAAACAGATACACTCTATATACGCCAACTTCAAAGCAGCGCAAAGAGAGATGAAATATCAGGGCTCTTTTCAGGCTGTTTATCCGCTGAAAGTCAATCAATACCCAAATTTCGTGAAAAATATGGTTGAGATAGGCAAAGAGTATACGTACGGACTTGAGGCGGGCAGCAAAGCCGAGCTGATATTGGCTATGGCGCACAACAATTACGGCTCGCCTATCACTGTAAACGGCTTCAAAGACGGCGAGATGATAGGGCTTGGCTTTATCGCCTCCGAAATGGGACACAACATCACGCTGACTATAGAGGGGTTGAACGAGCTTGAGGGCATCATACAAACCGCCAAAGAGAGATTTGCCCCAAAACCAAAAATCGGACTTCGCATCAGACTTCACAGCACGGGTTCGGGTATTTGGGCGAAAAGCGGCGGTATCAACTCAAAATTTGGCTTGACCTCCACAGAGCTGATACAAGCTGTCAAAATGCTCAAAAACGCCGACCTCTTAGAGCAGTTTACGATGATACATTTTCATATAGGCTCGCAGATAGAAGAGATAGCGCCGATGAAAAAGGCGTTGAGGGAGGCAGGCAACATATACGCTGAGCTCCGTAAAATGGGGGCGAAAAACCTTCACGCTATAAATCTCGGCGGCGGACTTGCGATAGAGTATTCGCAGATAGAAAACGCTCAACAGAGAAACTATACCCTCCAAGAGTACGCAAATGACGTCGTCTATCTGCTCAAAGATATAGCGAACAAAAAAAACGAGATAGAGCCTGATATATTTATAGAATCAGGCCGTTATGTCGCCGCAAGCCACGCTGTGCTTATCGCGCCTGTTTTGGAGCTTTTCAGCCAAGAATACACAGAAAACAAGCTTGATTTCAAGACGCAAAACCCGCAGCTTGTTGAGGAGCTTCACTACCTCTACACGACCATAAACAGCAAAAATGCGATGGAATACCTGCACGACGCCACAGACCACATGGAGTCCCTGCTCACGCTTTTTGACTTGGGTTATGTTGACCTGCAAGACCGCTCAAACACCGAAGTTCTGGTCAATCTCATCATCAAAAAAGCCGTTACGATATTGGGCGAGAAGCACTACAGCGAGATACTCAACATACAAGAGCAGGTTCAGGAGAGATACCTTGTGAACTTTTCCATATTTCAAAGTTTGCCTGATTATTGGGGGTTGGAGCAAAACTTCCCCGTGATGCCGCTTGATATGCTCAACGAGCACCCTACCCGCTCGGCTTCACTCTGGGATATCACTTGCGACAGCGACGGCGAGATAGCCTTTGACATCAAAGAGCCGCTCTTTTTGCACGATGTGGATTTGGACGAGAGAGAGTATTTTCTCGGCTTTTTCCTTGTTGGGGCTTATCAAGAGGTCTTGGGTATGAAACACAACCTTTTCACGCACCCGACAGAAGCCACCGTAGTGATAGACGATGAGGGTTACGAGATAGAAAACTTGCTGGAATCCCAGTGTGTTTTGGACATCTTGGAAGATTTGGATTATGATGTCAGAGAGATACAGGATATCCTGAACGACCGCATCGTTGAGTCCGAACTGATAGAGGAAAAAGAGAAAAAACATATACTCGGAGAGCTGTATTTACTACTCAACGACAACGGTTATCTCAAAACAGTCAGCAAACACTCTGAAAATGAGTAAGAATTTTATGGATTTTTGGATATAATTATCGGATTTTTTTATAAAGGTTTAAAAAATATGTTGTCACAACGAGTTTTGCACTTATCTGAGTCAATCACAGTTGCCATCTCTTCCCTTGCCAAAGAGTTAAAAGCGAGCGGAAAAGATGTTCTTGGTTTTTCTGCGGGAGAGCCCGATTTTGATACGCCTAAAGCTGTTAAAGACGCCGCTATCATCGCAATAGAGAGCGGTTTTTCAAAATACACGGCAGTTGCCGGAACAAACGAAGTGTTGCAAGCCGTCGCAGATAAATTAAAACGAGATAATAATGTATCCTACAAACCAAGCGACATAGTCGTCAATGTAGGCGCAAAACACTCCCTCTTTTCACTTTTTCAAGTGCTGATAAACCACGGCGATGAGGCTATCATACCATCTCCTTATTGGGTTACATATCCTGAAGTTATAGGATATTGCGGCGGTGTGAGCGTGTTTTTGCCGACAGACGACAGTACCGGTTTCAAAATCACACCAAAACAGCTCAAAGACGCTATCACACCAAAAACAAAACTATTTATTTTAAACAACCCTTCAAACCCGACAGGTTCTGTTTACACAAAAAAAGAGCTTGAAGGCTTGGCTGATGTACTAAAGGGGACAAAAGTTTTGGTTGTGGCTGATGAGATATATGAGAAACTTCTCTTTGGAGATGCTACTTTCACGTCATTTGCGAGCCTTAGCGAAGACGCGTATCAGAGGACTATAACGATAAACGGACTTAGCAAATCAGCAGCTATGACAGGCTGGAGATTTGGCTACTTAGCGACACCAAACAAAGAGATAGCAGGTGCTGTCAAAAAGCTTCAAAGCCAAAGCGTGTCAAACATCACTTCTATCATACAAAAAGCCGCTATCCCCGCACTTGACGGCACGATAGACAAAGATATAGAGATGATGAGAAAGACGTTTGAGCACAGACGAGATTTGGCGACAAAAGAGTTCAACGCTATCAATGGCATCTCCGTCGTCAATCCAAGTGGCGCATTTTATCTGTTTGTAAATATCAAAGATATCTGTTCTGATTCTATGAAATTTTGCAAAGAGCTTTTGGAAGAAGCCGGCATAGCCGTAGTACCGGGCATCGGCTTTGGTATGGACGGGTATTTCAGGTTTTCATACGCCACAGACGAGAAAAGCATAGAGGCAGGTATTAAACGCATAAAAGCGTTTGTTGAAAAAAAATACCGCAAATAATTTTATGGTGGGCAATTTTGCCCACCACTCCCACACATGTTCTATCTGCTACACTCTATTCTATTAGAATTTTTTTGCTCGCAGTAGTGGCTATATAAGCATTGGTTGCCATTAAAATAACAACTTGAAAGCGTGCCGTAAAAACTTAGATAATCATAGCCTTCTTTATGGCGGCTTTTATAACATTTCACATCGCCAATGCTGCCAGACGCTGATGTTACGACACAGTAGCGGCTGTCCACACAGTCCTTGCCTCTAAAAGAACAGTCGTAGATATTGCCCGAATAGTCCAATCTTTGAGGCATATCGTCATCATCGTCATAATAATAGCACCCAGTGAAAAATATACCTGTCAGTATCAAAACAATGATTTTCATAAGTACCCCTTTCAAATTGATTCCCAACTTAAAAGGGGAACCACTATTTTATGTTCCTTAGCAGGGTAGTAAAACCACCCTTAAAAACCAACACTAAAGCTATGCGCACAAAGCGCAAGAACTATTTCAAAAAGAACATTGCTATATTGTATATAAAAATTTGTTAACAGCCCAATTATACAACTAAGTTATATAAAATACCATATCATTGACAAATAAAGGGAACTTTAACTCAAATTCTTATAAAATCTCATAATTATTTCGCAAATATCAAAAAAGGCACTTGATGACACACGCCGCCGCCGAGAGAGAGAGAGAGAGAGAGTAACCTCCTCCGCCGATTTACAACCAAACTTCAAAATTCAAAAAAAATACTTGTACCAACAGACGATAAAAATGCTGCATTTGCTTCACACATTTAGTATGGGCAAGTCCCCAAAAACACAGCAAATATTCCCCAAAATAGTGGTAAAAACACCACTTAAAGAACATTTTACATATTTTGCCCAACACCACCTAACATTTGGTTTTATCCGTAAAACAATAAATTTTCCTTCAAGGAGCTTGTATGAAGTGGTATGAGTGGTATGTAGACGCCATCAAAAATCATTATTTTGATTTTAATGGCAGGTCAAGGCGTTCGGCGTATTGGTTTTTTGTGTTGTTAAACATAATAGTTACAATTGTAATTGTTGTGATTGATTTTGCTATAGGTACGTATCCTATAATATATTATGTATATGCTCTTGCTATATTTCTCCCAAATCTCGGACTTGCTGTTCGCAGAATGCACGATATAGACAAAAGCGGTTGGTGGGTATTGGTAGCGCTCATTCCGTTTGTTGGCTGGATATGGCTCATAATCCTTGCCGCGACAGACAGCACTCGCGGTGAAAACCAATTTGGTGCGAACCCAAAAGGCGAATAAATCTCTAAAATTTTTGCGTGATTTTTTAAATCACGCAAAAATTCACGACTAAGAATACAATAAAGGAGTTGAGATATGGGTGATGTTGTAGAGTTGGGAGATTTAGTAAACAGCTACCGTCCGAAACGAGCCCCTTTCGTCCTTTTTATCATAATTGCAGTCGTCCTCACCT
>JAITNC010000042.1 GCA_031290675.1 Campylobacteraceae bacterium
TTGTTTATCTTTTTTGTCATAAATTTCCCTCTCACTTCCTTTGATAAAATAAAAGTACACATTTTATCATAAAAAGATAAAAAGACCTTTGTGTAAGCAAGTTTCGTTACAATATCGGACAAATTTATGGTTATTTTTTACGAGCTATTACTGAAAAAATTGCAAAAAAAGTTTTTTTCTAGTAAAATATACCAATTGATAAAATATATTTGGAGTTAAACTTGAGCGTTACCGAAAAAGGTTCTCTAAATGAGCAGCCTTTATTGCACATAGGAATTGACGTAGGCTCTACGACCGTCAAGCTTGTAGTTACGGACGGCAGCAATAAAATATTGCACAGTATCTACACAAGACACCAGTCAGAAGTGCGTGCCTGCATAGTAAAATGCGTCAAGGAGCTGAGAGAGTGCTCTTTTTATTCTCCAACCCAAAAAGCCACCATCACGATAGCGGGCAGCGGCGGCATAGATATAGCTCTGACGAGCGGCATACCTTTTGTCCAAGAGGTCATAGCCTGCACGAAAGCCGTTGAGAGCTTCATCCCACGTACCGATGTCAGCATTGAGCTCGGCGGTGAAGACGCTAAGATAACATTTTTTACAAATGGCGTTGAACAGCGTATGAATGGCACTTGCGCTGGCGGTACGGGTGCGTTTATAGACCAGATGGCATCGCTTTTGAAGACAGACGCCAACGGCTTAAACGAGCTTGCCAAAAACGCTTCAAATATATACCCGATAGCCGCTCGCTGCGGTGTTTTCGCCAAAACCGACGTACAGCCTCTGCTAAATGAAGGCGTAAACAAAGGCGACATCGCGCTTTCTATATTTCAAGCGGTAGCCAACCAAACGATAAGCGGACTCTCCTGCGGCAGAAAGATAAAAGGAAACGTCGTATTTTTGGGCGGGCCGTTGAACTTTTTGAGCGAACTTAAAAAAAGATTTATAGATATTTTGGAACTTCCGAGCGAAAATATCATAGAACCAAAACACAGCGAACTGTTTGTAGCGTTAGGGGCGGCTCTTTTTAGAGAAAAAACGCTTGAGCTTGGAGAGGTAGTAGATATCTTTGAAAACCTCTCAGCCAAAGGTACAGGCACGCTGACATCGTCAAGGCCGCTATTTTTGGACGAAGAGGAGAGAGAGGATTTTTACGCCAGACACAAAAAAGCGAGCGTTGTAAGGGCAGACTTGAGCACTTATGAGGGCGAAGCGTTTTTGGGGCTTGACTGCGGCTCAACGACCACAAAAGCCGTACTTTTGAGCAAAGACAACGAACTGTTGTATGAGTTTTACGGCAGCAACGAAGGCGAGCCTTTAGAGGTGGTGAGAAAACTGCTCGGCACCCTCTACTCCAAACTTCCAAGCGGCGTCAAGATAGCCTCGTCCTGTGTTACGGGATACGGCGAGATGCTCGTCAAAGAGGCGTACAAGATAGACATATCTGAGGTTGAAACCATAGCCCACTACAAAGCTGCCTCATATTTTATGAAAAATGTAGACTGTATCGTAGATATAGGCGGACAAGATATGAAATACGTCCGTATCAAAAACGGCACGATAGACAACATCTTGCTCAACGAAGCCTGCTCGTCAGGGTGCGGTTCGTTTATAGAAACGTTCGCTCACTCCGTAGGCATGGGCGCAAATGAGTTCGGCAAAGCGGCTCTTAACTCAAAAGCTCCGTGCGACCTTGGTTCTCGTTGTACTGTTTTTATGAACTCCAGCGTCAAACAAGCCCAAAAAGAGGGTTTGAGCGTAGCCGATATCTCAGCGGGGCTCTCGTACGCCGTCATCAAAAACGCACTTATCAAAGTCATAAAACTTAAAAATCCCGAAGATTTGGGCGAACACGTCATCGTGCAAGGCGGCACTTTTTATAACGATTCTGTCTTAAGAGCATTTGAAATCATCTCCAAAAGAGAGGTTTTAAGACCCGAGATAGCAGGACTTATGGGGGCATTTGGTGCGGCTCTGCTCGCTCGTGAAAGTTTCACAGGAAAGCGTTCAAATATCATAAACACGGACGCTTTGAGAGAGTTTAGCGTAAAACATACGATGCTTAGATGCAACGCCTGCTCAAACTCGTGCGCTATGACGCTCAACCGCTTCTCCGACGGGCGCAAGCTCATCACGGGCAACAGATGTGAACGGGGAGCGGGCAAAGTAAGCTCCAACTCTTCACTGCCAAACTTGTACGATTACAAATACAAAAGACTCTTTTCATACAAACCGATAAAAGACGCGCCGCTCGGCAAGATAGGCATTCCACGCGCGTTAAATATGTACGAAAATTATCCGCTTTGGTTTACGTTTTTGACAAATCTCGGCTTTGAGGTCGTCCTCTCTGACGAGTCGTCAAAGTCGTTGTTGGAAAAGGGGCTTGACACGCTGCCTTCAGACTCTATCTGTTACCCCGCCAAACTCGTTCACGGACATATAGTCAATCTCATAGAAAAAGGCGTCGGGGCGATATTTTACCCGTGTATCTCCTTTGAGAAAAAAGAGTTTGCGGACGCTCACGAACACTACAACTGCCCTATCGTCATCTCATATCCCGAGCAGATAAGAAACAACATTGACCTCTTGAGGGAAAAACATATCAATTATATTCAGCCGTTTTTATCGCTGGAAAACCAAGAGAGGCTGCGTGAGCGGCTTGTTGATGTGTTTAAAGAGTTCAAACTCCCCGCTTCACTTATCAAAAAGTCGCTAAATCTCGCATGGGAAGAGCAGCTGCGGTTCAAGATAGATTTGCAAAGAAAGGGCGAAGAGGCGATAGAGTTTTTGAAAAACAGCGGCGTACACGGCGTTATCCTCTCGGGTCGTCCGTACCATCTTGACCCTGAAATACATCACGGCATACCTCAAGTCGTTACATCGCTCGGAATGGCGGTATTGACCGAAGACAGCATATCTCACATCGGAACGCTTGACGAGCCGCTGAGGGTTGTAGACCAGTGGACTTACCACGCCAGACTTTACAGAGCCGCCAATTTGGCGTCAAGCTGCGATTTTCTTGAGTTGATACAGCTCAACTCTTTTGGGTGTGGGCTTGACTCTGTTACGACAGACCAAGTGCAGGAGATTTTGGAGCGAAAAAATAAAATCTACACTTGTATCAAGATAGACGAGGTGAACAATCTCGGAGCGGTAAAGATAAGAATACGCTCCCTGAAAGCCGCACTGTTTGAGCGGGAAAAAAGCGTAGATTTGTCAAAGATGAGCTTTAGCACAGAGCCAAAGTACAAAAAACTGATGTTCACAAAAGAGATGAAAGACGAAGGCTATACTATCATAGCGCCGCAAATGTCGCCTATACACTTTCAGTTTTTAGAGAGTTGTTTCAACTCTTGCGGTTACAAATTTAAGCTCTTAGAACACGTGGGCGCAAACGCTATAGACGAAGGGCTCAGGTACGTCAATAACGACGCTTGCTACCCTTCTATCATCGTCATCGGACAAGTCATAGAGGAGCTCAAAAGCGGCAATTATGACTTAAACAAAGTAGCCGTTATGATGAGCCAAACAGGTGGGGGCTGCCGAGCCACAAACTACATAGCGTACCTCAGAAAAGCTATAGCAGATGCGGGCTTCCCACAGATACCCGTCATCTCATTTAACGCTCTTGGCATGGAACAGCACGACGGATTTAACCTCTCATTGCCGCTTCTCAACCGTTTTATGATGAGCTGCGTTTACGGCGATATCTTGATGCAGACGATATTTCGCACACGACCTTACGAAAAAGTGGCAGGCTCAGCAAATGAACTGTTCAAAAAATGGTCTGACATATGCAAAATCTCGCTAAAAGAGGCGAAGTTTAAAGTATTTAAGAAAAATATTGAAGGCATTATCAGGGATTTTGACACGTTGCCGCTGCTTGATGTGAAAAAACCACGTGTAGGGCTTGTCGGCGAGATACTCGTCAAGTACCACCCGACCGCCAACAACGACATAGTTGATATATTGGAAAGAGAGGGCTGCGAAGTCGTACAGCCGGGGCTTATGGAGTTTTTGCTCTACTGCGCTTATGATTATGATTTCAACCACAAATACCTCTCAAAAGGCGCATTTGCGGCGTTGGCGGGCAAAGCCGCTATACAGGCTATGGAGTTTTACAGACGCTACGCCAGAAAGATTTTAAAGCAGAGCAAACGCTTTGTTGAACCCGCGAAAATAGACGAACTAGCGTTTGGTGCGGCGCCCATACTCTCACGTGGAAATCAAACCGGCGAGGGGTGGTTTTTGACCGCTGAGATGGTACACTTGATACACGACGGCGTGCCAAATATCGTATGTATGCAGCCGTTCGCCTGCCTTCCAAACCACATAACAGGCAAAGGCGTGATGAAGGCGTTGAAAGAAAACTACCCGCAAGCGAACATCACGGCTATAGATTATGACCCGGGCTCGTCCGCCGTCAATCAACTCAACCGCATCAAGCTTTTACTTAGCGCGGCATTCAAAAACTTGGATAAACAGACGAGCGATGTAGATGAATTTAGCGAGATAGTACTGTAAGGGGGTATTTCCCCTCTATCTTTTTCGTTTTTTAGCTTGTTCTTTTGCCCGCTAATCTCGTTGCAATTTCGCCGCGCTCGCTCACGTACGTTTAGTACGCACCGCTCGCGGGCTTCATTTGCGCCTCATTACCCGGCAAAATTACCTCGCTAAATTTGCGAAAATTTGTATTTCACTCCACTCTATTTCCTTGTCTTAACAAAAAATCCAAGCGGG
>JAITNC010000106.1 GCA_031290675.1 Campylobacteraceae bacterium
ATTCACCCCCAAACACTCAGGCAATACGAGAGGGAAGGGCTGGTAGCGCCTTCAAGGACGGAAGGCAAGATGAGGCTTTACTCGCAGATGGATATAGAGAGGATAAAGCTTATCTTGCGTCTTACTCGTGAGCTTGGCGTCAATCTGGCTGGGGTTGATGTGGTCTTGCAGCTCAAAGAGAAGATGGACGAGCTTGAAAATACGATAGACGAACTCCGCACCGATATAGCGAACCTGACGCAAAAAGGCGGCACGATACCTCCAAACAAAAATCTCGTAAAACGCAAAAAGACTTATGATGTGATAATTTTTGGGGAGTGAGAGAGATGACATACCCTAAAAAATACACTATGAGCAAGTCGGAAAATATATTTTGGGCAAAGAGAAATATTGTAGATTATATATACAAAAGTGCGAAGTTGGAAGGCTTAAATGTTACATATCCCGATACTTACGCTATATTGGAGAAGACAAAAGCAAAAAACGTTGATGTTGAGGCGGTTGAGATAATTCTCAACTTAAAACACGCGTGGAGAGTGTTGCTTGATAGTATTGACGATGAGCTAAATATAGATTTTTTCAAAAAGATACACAAAGAAGTAGCGAGGGGCGAAGCTATCGTTTGGGGCAGCTTGCGTACGGGCGAAGTTACTATCGGCGGTACGGAGTACAGACCGAGCATTCCAGATGAGCAGATAGCGCAAGAGAAACTTTTGGAGTTACTTAAAATCAAAGAGCCGACCGAGCGGGCGATGTCAGTCATGCTTTGGGCGATGAAAGGGCAGCTTTTTTGGGACGGCAATAAAAGAACTGCGACGCTGATAGCCAATAAGATTATGATAGAAAACGGTTGCGGTATCATCTCTATACCCACTGATGAGTTAGACGAGTTTCACAAATTGTTGTCGGATTACTATACAAACGATACCATTGAGAGCGTTAAAAAATTTATATATGACAAATGTATCAACGGGACGGATTTTGTAAAAAATAGAATAGAATTGGCTTAAGATATGGACTTATGGAGAATTAAGATATAATTACGCAGAAAATATTTTACTATATTTGGGAGATGTTAAAAAAATGAAGGGCATTCAAGGCACATCAAGTAAAACATACCGTCAAATAATGGGGAATGGCATAAGATATGAAGTTCCAAAGTTTCAGCGAGATTATACTTGGGAAGCTGAACAATGGGACGATTTATGGCAAGATATTCAACTTCTTTTTCAAAATAAAGAAGAAGAAAATGAGCATTATATGGGGTATTTGGTTCTCCAAACGACAAATAATAAAAATTTTATAATTATCGACGGGCAACAACGTTTAACAACTTTAGCGATATTGATTTTATCTATCCTAAAGTGCTTAAAAGATTTGATTGATAGAGATGTTGATGTAGATAGAAACAGACAAAGAATTGATAATTTGCGCAATAGTTATATCGGCTATATTGACCCCGTAACACTCATCTCTTCCACCAAACTCAAACTCAACAGAAACAGTGACAGGTATTACAGTCAATATTTGACACTATTGGGGGATTTGCCAACAAGAAATATTAACATCTCAGAAAAACATATGAAAGATTGTTTCAGTTGGTTTTATGAAAAAAACAGCAAGGCATTTGATACGGGAGAAAAATTGGCTGAATTTATTGATAAATTGGTAGATAGATTGTCTTTTACTGTTATCGAAGTTACAGACCAGCTAAATGCTTTCAAAGTTTTTGAAACACTGAACTCTCGCGGTGTTCAACTCTCTTCATCTGACTTGTTAAAAAATTACCTTTTTTCAGTAGTAGATGAAACCCAGCCGCATAGCTCAGAGATTGAAGAGTTGGAGAGTATGTGGAGTGGGCTTGTTGGAAAGCTTGGAGAAAATAAAGTCGAAGAATATCTAAGATATTTTTGGAATAGCCGCAATGCGATTGTGAGAAAAAATGAACTATTTAAAACAATAAAAAGAAGTATTGTTGATAAAAAAAATGTATTTTCGCTTGTTAGAGATTTAAGGGATACTGTAGATTTGTATTTAGCCATTCAAGACCCAAATGATGAATTTTGGCAAAACAGGCAAGATATCAAAAAAGCTCTTGGTAAATTAAAACTATTCCAAATAAGACAAGCTTATTCTTTGCTTATCGCAGGATATAAAAACCTTGATATAGATAGCTTCTCAAAACTTCTCAAATCTATAGTTATTATCTCTTTTCGCTACAACATCATAGGAGGACTAAACCCAAATGAACAAGAAAATGTTTACAATGATACTACTCTAAAAATAGTAAAAAACAGACAGCTGGATATCCGAAATTTTCAAAATATTTATATTGACAATCAAAGTTTTGAAAATGATTTTTCTACAAAACAGTTTAGAGATACTTCTCGCAATCATAAAATCTTAAAATATATTTTTTCAAAAATAGAACGCTATAAATATCAAAATGAAATTGATTTTGAAAGTGATTTTTATACGATAGAGCATATTCTTCCCAAAAGTGCTGATGAAAATTGGGGTGATTTTAGGCGAGATGAGATTGACCGTTCTATATTTAGAATTGGTAATTTGACACTGCTTGAAAAGAAATTTAATCAAGAAGCCGATATATTATCTTATAGCCAGAAAAAGTTTTATTATGAGAAAAGCAGTTGTGGTATTACAAAAAGCATTATAGAATATTATGACGTATGGAATGAAGATAAAATCTCATCAAGACAAAAAGAGTTGGCAAAATGCGCAAAATCAATTTGGACAATTCAAGAGTTGGAGAGTTGATAATTTTTGGGGAGTAGAAAAAAGTGGATATTGTTTTAAATATAGTAAAATATATTATTGCATATATAGGCATTCCAGCAGGAGTTTTATTTTTATTGCTTAAATTTTGGGGCAAGAAATGGTTGGAAACTTATTTTCAAAAAGACTTAGAGAGCCATAGATACCAATTGAATACTCTTTTCAATAGGATAAACAAAGTACATGAGAAAGAATTTGATGTGTTGCCAGAAATGTTTAGTTACATGATAGATGCACTTGATGCTCTTAAAGCCGCAACTTCTGCAGTCAAAGAATATCCAAATATTATGGAAATGCCTGACGAAAGATTAAGAGAAATTTTGATAGAAAAAGATGTACCAGAATATAAGATCGGACATATACTAAGCTTATCCATGAAAGAAAGACAAAAAGATTATCAACAAATAATTAATTTTAAAAAAATTTATGAAAGCAAGAATAAGATTATTGATTTTCACAAATTTGTAGAAAGAAATCTATTATTTTTAAGTGATGATTTACAAGAACAATTTTCAAAGGCTGATGGCTTAATGTGGTCTATTGCTATCAATTATGAAGTTGGCGAAGAAGCTACACGAGATGGTGAAAGGGAAGGTTGGAAAATGAAGCAAGAAGCTTTTAAAAAAACACAAAAAGATATTCAACCAATTATAGAACAAATTAGAAAACTTGTACAAAAACGCTTAAGATTTAAGGAAGCGTAGAAAATGGTATAATTTATATCCATATAGCTTTACCTTCTAACGCAGTCAATCACTTGAAAGACTGCGTTTAGAATTATAAATTTACTGGTCTTCGTACAAAGTCGTACTTAGGTATCTCTCGCCCGTGTCGCAAAAAATCGTAACTATCGTTTTGCCTTTGTTTTCTGGGCGATTTGCGACAATTTGCGCCGCATAAGCGTTCGCGCCGGAGGAGATGCCGACCAAAAGTCCCTCTTGTTTTGCTAAAGCTCTTGATGTTTGTGAAGCGTTTTCATAGCTTACAGTCAAAATCTCATCATAAACTTTTGTATTTAACACATCAGGAATAAATCCCGCACCGATACCTTGTATCTTGTGAGGCGCCGGTTTGCCGCCGCTAAGTACCGGAGATGTATCAGGCTCAACAGCTATAACTTGTGCTTTTGGGTTTTTCTTTTTCAGTACTTCGCCCACACCGGTTAGTGTTCCGCCCGTTCCGACAGCAGCGATAAATATATCAACTTTGCCGTCTGTGTCTTTGAGTATCTCTTCTGCGGTTGTGCGTCTGTGAACTTCAGGATTTGCCTCATTGGCGAACTGTTGCGGAACAAAAGAGTTTTTTATCTCTTTGCTAAGCTCAACAGCTTTATTTACAGCGCCTTTCATACCAAGCTCCGGCGGAGTAAGTACAAGCTCAGCACCAAGCGCGGCTAAGAGTTTTCTTCTCTCAATACTCATGGAACTAGGCATCGTGAGTATGAGTTTGAGCCCCAAACTTGCCGCTACCATCGCCAAACCTATACCTGTGTTGCCGCTGGTAGGCTCTATGATGATAGAGTCGTTGTTGATAAGTTTTTTATCAAGTGCGCTTTTTATCATTGCGTAACTTATTCTGTCTTTTACAGAATGACTTGGATTTAAAAATTCGCATTTTCCAAGCACCAAAGCGCCGCTCTCATCTGAAATCTTGTTTAACCTTACAAGAGGCGTGTTGCCTATAAGTTCGGTAACATTTTTTGCGTAACCCATTTATTCTCCTTGTTAAATTGAATATGTTAAGCCGTCTAAGAGTATATTTTCATATTTTTGAAACTCTGAGAGCGGGATTTTTAAAAGCTCTTCAATACTTTTTTGCGTATCTTTGAAAAACATATCTAAGATTCTGTTTTCAAGCGAGTATTCCGCAAAAGCCAATTCGCCTTCAAGAGCCACCAAAATATCGTATATGAGTATTCTGTCTGGCGTTCTGGCGAGTACATAACCGCCCTTTGCGCCTCTTATACTGTTGATAAGACCGGCTCGTCTGAGCTGATTTAGCAACTGTTCCAAGTAGTTGAACGGTATACCCGCTTTTTGTGCGATATTTTTTATCTGCATCGGGGTTACCCCATCTCCTTGAGTTAGCTCATACATAGCGCTTAATCCGTAAACGCCTTTTGTCGTTATGAACGACATAATAAAACCTTTTTCATAATTACTCCTTATCTAATGCTTGTTTCAAGTCGGCTATCAAATCATCAGCATCTTCAAGACCGATGCTAAGCCTTACAAGCCCTTCTGTTACGTTTGATTTGTCCAAATCCTCTTTAGATACCTGCTGATGAGTTGTGCTCGCAGGGTGCGTGATGATGGACTTTGTATCGCCGATATTTACAACGACGCTAAAAATCTTTGTATCGTTGAGTATCTGCTTTGCCTTGTCAAAATCCCCGACATCAAAGCTGAGAAGCCCTGAGGATAGTCCATTTTTGAGGTATTTTTGCGCTTTTTCATAACCCTTATCGCCTTTAAGTCCCGGGTACGAAACGTATTTGACTTTTGGGTGTGTTTTCAAAAACTCGGCGACTTTGAGCGCGTTGTTTGAGTGCTCTTTGATTCTGATGTGCAGAGTTTCAAGACCTTGTATCAAAAGCCAGCTGTTGAAAGGCGATATCGTAGCGCCCGTATCTCTGATAAAAGTCAGTCTGATACGCAAAGTAAAGTTTGGAAGCGGCAAAGTGTTATAAACAAGTCCGTGATAACTCTCGTCCGGCTCGTTAAACTGAGGATAGCGCGGGTTGTTTTTCAAAAACTCATTTAACCCTTTGCGCTCTACGACAAGTCCGCCTATCGCTGTGCCATTGCCCGATATATACTTGCTCGCACTGTGTACGACTACATCAACGCCAAGCGTCAAAGGGTTGAGCAGTACGGGGGTAGCGACTGTGTTGTCGGCGATAGTGATGATGTTGTATTTTTGAGCTACTTTGACTATCTTTTCAATGTTTGGAATAGCTATTTGAGGGTTTGAAAGCGTTTCAAAATAGATAGCTTTTGTCTTGTCGTCTATGAGTTTTTCCAAATCATCGGCGTTGTCGCTGTCAAATACTCTGGCTTCAATGCCAAACTGCTTAACAGTGTGCGTCAAAAGCGTGATAGAACCGCCGTAAATCTTCTCAGCGACCAAGATGTTTTCTCCGGACTTCGCTGCGTTTACAACAGCATAAAACGAAGCTGCTTGTCCGCTGGCTACCGCTACTGCGCCGCCGCCCTGCTCAAGAGCTGTTATCCTCGCCTCCAAGATGTCTGTCGTGGGATTGTTTAGCCTTGTGTAGATGGGTCCTAGTTCAGCGAGAGCGAAACGGTTTGCGGCAGTTTCGGCGTTGCCAAAGTCGTAAGCTGTCGTTTGGTATATGGGGACAGCCATCGTGCCGTGTTTGTCTTTGTCATAACCTTCATGAATTGCTAATGTTTTTGGATTCATGCATATCCTTAATGCAAATATAGTTGAGCGAAAGTATAGCAGAAATTTTTTTGAATTACAAGTATGTCTATCAAGAAACTATAAATTTAGACAAAAATCGTACGATTTAGAAGATAATTTTATCAATAATAAAGGATATCACAATTAATATTATAAAAAGAGATTTTAACAAATTTGTATGTTATAATCAAGGCTTTCAAAAAAGGACAGCAGTGTTTGAGATAGATGAAGATGATATGCTTATAGGGAGTCCGCGTTCCAAGTTCTTTGATATGCTTTTAAATGCCAACAGAGATTTGGTGGAAAATGTTTTAGAAAAACATATTGACAGATTTGTCGCTATGGAGATTTTACTGCAGGAAGTACTCAAAGATGAGTTTGAAAATGCAGTAAATCAGACCGTTTATGAGAGGAGTAATGCGGTTGAGGAGGGCAAAAACGACTTTTTTATAGGCTTTGTAGGAGATATTTTATCTCAACACGAGTAGACTATTTTAAAGATTTGAAGGCAAATTTATGGTAGAAAAAGTATCCGCATTGATAAGTTCTTTTATGGCTTCTATGGGGGAAGAGAGCGTTAATGCTCTTTATGAAAAAGTTCCGCAAGGTAAAATGTTAAGGGCGAAGTTGATTTTGGAAATCGCCAAAAGCTCAAAAGAGGCGCCGAAACTCGCTGCTGTCGTTGAGATGATACACGCGGCAAGTCTTTTGCACGATGATGTTATAGACGAAGCCGACATAAGGCGCGGCGCACAGTCTTTTAACGCTGAGTGCGGAGATAAGAGCGCGATAATGATGGGCGATATTTTGTACTCAAACGCATTTGCGAAATTGACTGAGTTTTCAAGCGATATAGCCAAGTGTGTCGCAAACGCAGTTTCGCTTTTGTCGGAAGGTGAGCTGCTTGATGTTGAGCTTTCCAAAAGTTTCAACGCTGACAAAGAAAAATACTTCAAGATGATTTACGGCAAAACAGCCTCATTGATAGAAGCGAGCGCAAAAAGTGCGGCTCTTTTAGAAGGGCTTGACGCTGATGATTTCGCGCTGTATGGCAAAAATCTCGGACTTGCTTTTCAAATCATTGATGATGTCTTAGACGTTACGTCTACGTCAAGTATGCTTGGTAAGCCGGCACTAAATGATTTTAAAGAGGGGAAAGTAACGCTTCCGTACCTCTATACATATGATAAATGTTCCGACAAAGAAAAGAAACATTTACAATCTCTGCATAAAAAGAGTTTGAACAGTGATGAGATTGGTTGGATAAGACAGAAAATGGACGATGCCAAGGCTATCAAACACTCTATAGATGAAGCCAAAAGGTTGGGCAATGAAGCGCTCAAAGCCATCAAAAAATATAACAATAAAAACTTGGAGAATATAATCACGCAGATGATTGAGAGAGATTTTTAATGCAATATATGACTTTAAGCTTTACTCATAAAAATACAGACATAAAAACAAGAGAAAAGCTATCATTTGGCGGCGAACACGAACTGCTAAATGTCTTGAAAGTCATCATAAGCCACACCAATATCAACGAAGCTATCGTGCTTTCCACGTGCAACAGAGTAGAGGTCATCACAAGCGTAAAAGAGTGCAAAGAGAGTTTGGATTTTATCTTGCGTGCGCTCTCGCACATCTCAGGTATCGGCAAAGAGCAGCTTGAGAGCAGGGCGGACGTGTACGACAGCACAGGTGCTATACATCATCTTTTCGCTGTCTGCTCATCTTTAGACAGCCTTGTCATAGGCGAAACGCAGATAGCCGGACAGCTGAAAAACGCTTTTAACTTTGCGCTCAAAAACGGCTTTTGCGGCCCAAAACTCAACCGTGCGATGCAGCAGTGTTTCAAATGTGCGGCGGCTGTGAGAAGCAGTACGGACATATCAAAAAATCCCGTTTCCGTATCTTCTGTCGCTGTAACAAAGGCAAAAGAGCTTGTCGGAAGCCTTGAAGGCGTGAAAGCGATAGTGATAGGAGCGGGCGAGATGAGCGAGCTGGCAGCCAAACATCTCATAAGCTCAGGCGCTCACGTAGTGTTGATAAACAGAAGTTACGACAATGCCGCCGCTTTAGCCGAAAAGCTCGGCAAAAACACCTCCGTCAAATCTTTTTCGGATTTGCGAAAAGCGTTAAACGAATGTCAGCTGCTTTTCAGCGCAACAGGTGCGTCGCACGCCATCGTAACAGATGATATGGTTGAGAAGCGGGAGTTTGAGCGGTATTGGTTTGATATAGCCGTACCTCGTGATATAGAAGTATCCGGCTTTGAAAACATACATATTTACGCTGTGGACGACTTGGAAGAGATAGTAGCGAAAAATCTTGCTTTGCGTGAAGAGCAGGCAAAGATAGCTTACGGCATAGTGGCTGAAATGACGACTGATTTTTTCAAACAGCTTCAAGCGTTGTCGGTTGACCCGATAGTAAAAGAGATAAGAAACAGAGCGAAAGAGAGTGCGCTTAGCGAGATAAACAAAGCGCTCAAAAAAGGCTATATACCGCCTGAACTTAAAGACAATGTGGAGAAGATACTTCATCAAGCATTTAACGCTTTTTTGCACAAACCCACAGTAAATCTTAAAAATGTATCGGAGATTTCGGAAGCCGACAATATCATACAGTCGCTTCAGTATTTTTTTGATATAGATGAAGAGCATATAAAAAATTTGACCCTACAAAAACTTGAAAATTCGGAGAATGAGACAGATGAGATTTTCTAAACTTTTCGCGCCTACAACAAAAGACGCCCCAAAAGACGCAACACTTCCAAGCCATATATTTTTAGTGCGCGGAGGATTTATAAACCAGACAGGCAGCGGACTTTACAACTTTATGCCGCTCGGAAAGATAGTGCTTGAGAAGATAAGACAAATCGTAAAAGATGAGATGGATAAAGCTGGCGCGCAAGAGATAAGTATGAACTTTGTAACTTCCGCTGAACTTTGGCAACAGAGCGGCAGATACGAGGTTTTCGGAAAAGAGCTATTGCGTTTTCGTGACAGAAAAGACAACGAATTTGTGCTAAGTCCGACAAATGAAGAGGTTGTGGTAGATATAGTACGCAACAGAGTGAACAGTTACAAGCAACTGCCTCTGCATCTGTATCAAATCACGACAAAGTTCAGAGATGAGGCGAGGCCTAGATTTGGGCTTTTGAGGGGTAGAGAGTTCGTGATGAAAGACGGATACAGCTTTCACGCTAACAGCGATGATTTGAAGCGTGAGTTTGACTTGATGGAGCAGACTTACAGCAGGATATTTACAAGACTTGGGCTAAATTTTCGTGCTGTGGCGGCGGATAGCGGAGCGATAGGCGGCAGTGGAAGCAAAGAGTTTATGGTGTTGGCGCAAAACGGAGAAGACGATATATTGATATGCGACAAGTGCCAATACGCCGCAAACGTTGAGGCAGCCAAGAGAGCCAAAAAAACGAGCGACAAAGAGCCGCCAAAAGCTGATTTTGCGAAGTTTCATACACCTATCAGTGCGGATAGTTCCATAGAGCAGTTGAGCGGGTTTTTTAAGATAGACCCGTTTTATACCGTCAAAGCAGTCATCAAAAAAGCTATTTATAAAAACAAAAGCGAGATAGTCGTCTTTTTTGTGCGGGGTTCAGATAGTCTTCAAGAGGTCAAAGCCATAAATGCGGCGGCGGCGTTGGAACTTTGCGATGCTTCGGCTGAGGAGATAAGCAAAGCGGGATTGGTAGCAGGATTTTGCGGGCCTGTAGGGCTTGAAAATGTGAAATTTTTCATAGACAACGAACTAAAAGAGGAGAAAAATCTCATCTGCGGCGCAAATGAGCCAAGCTATCATCACGTCGGTGTGTCTATGTTCAACTTCAAACCGGAGCGATACGCTGACCTTGTGAGCGTGGAGGCGGGCGATTTGTGTCCTCATTGCGGTGGAAGATTGTCGCTCACAAAAGGTATAGAGGTAGGGCATATCTTTCAGCTCGGACAAAAATACTCATCAGCTATGAACGCTACGTTTTTAGACCAAAACGGCAAAACACAACCGTTTTTTATGGGTTGTTACGGCATAGGCGTAAGCCGCCTCGTAGCCGTGATGATAGAAGCGAGCCACGATGAGAAGGGGTGTATCTGGAACAAACAGAGCGCTCCGTACACGCTTGATATCATCATCTCAAATGTCAAAAATGAGGCGCAAAACGCTTTTGCACTGAAGCTCTATCAGGAGCTGAAGAGTGAGCGAAAAGAGGTTTTGCTTGACGATAGAAACGAGCGTTTTGGCTTTAAGATGAACGATTTTGAGCTTATCGGATTTCCGTACGCTCTTATCATCGGCAAAGAGTTTGACGAGGGCAAAGTTGAGCTTGTAGAGCGAGCCACTCTCAAAAAAGAGCTTATAGAGATTGAAAAATTGCACGCGAGATTGAACGAGGTTTTTTGATGAAAGCCATACTTTTTTTGATTTATCTTTTTGTTGAAGTAGCGATAAGCCTCTCTTTTGCGTACGCTATCGGCATACTGTATACATTTTTGGAGATACTTTTAAGTGCGATTTTTGGTGCGGTCATACTTTTTAACACACCTTTCAAACTGCAAGAGAGTTTCCAGAGAATCACGATGAACAAAATCTCACTCTCAGCCGTTTCTCTTGCCGCAACCATAAGAGTTTTGGGGTCGTTTTTGCTGATATTGCCGGGTTTTTTCGGCGATATGGTAGGGGCTATTTTGTTGATAATGTCGGCGATTTTGTTTATAGGCAACAAGATATCACGAGGCAAAAACAACGAAAAAGACGATGAGGATATAATAGATGTTGAGATTATTGATAGCCCTCGCCATTAGCGGCTCTCTTTTATTTGCTTCTGAAATTTTAAGCGAAAATGAGATTTTTACATTTTTTAAAAGCTCTTTATCAAACGATAAGTCATATACTCTTGATAAAGTAACGCTTCACTCTGT
>JAITNC010000121.1 GCA_031290675.1 Campylobacteraceae bacterium
TATGATAGCAAATGCGCCAGATGTCACGGAGAAAAAGCCGAAAAAAGCTCATACGCAAACGCTAGAATTTTGACAAAACTCTCAAAAAATGAGATAGTAGAAAGCGTGAAAGATTACAGACGAAATCTATCTGATATACAGAGCACTACAGCTTTCATCATGCGTGCTGAAGCTGTGGGTGTAAATGATAACCAAGTAAAAGATGTGGCGGCGTATATAGAAACTTTGAAAAATCATAAATAAACACAGATGCTTCGCAGGCTCAGCATGACAATGGGGGGCTAAAAACTGAGATTGTCACGTCGCTCCGCTCCTCACAATGACACAAAGGGCGTGTGTGGCGGCTTATCGCCCGTGAGCTTTTGCCCTTGCAAGCCGCTCACAATGACACAAAGGGCGTGTGTGGCGGCACTCGACCGTCTTAATGCAATGTGGATTGCCACGTTTGCTGACGCAAGCTCGCAATGACGGAGGAGAATAAACACAGATGCTTCGCAGGCTCAGCATGACAAATAGGGTAGGTTGCTTCGTTCACGCATGACATAGCACTATTTTTGAGTATTATGCCTTTTGACAGGCGGCTTGTTTACCAAAGTTAAAGTAAAACTTTTGTAATATGAAACCCAATAATTTTTAGGAGAACGTATGAAAAAGATATTGTCTTTTATAGCGGTAATGACGCTCTGTTTTTCCGCTTCAGGTGCAAAAGAGATAAAGATAGGTGCGATAATGCCTATGAGCGGGTCTATCGCCGCTTACGGACAGACGGCGTATGAGGGGTTGGCGTTGGCAAACAAGCTTGAGCCGAAACTCAAAAACGGAGATACCGTAAAGGTCGTGTTGATAGACACAAAGGGCGAAAAAGTAGAGGCCGCAAACGCCGCTACGAGGCTCATCACGTCTGACAAAGTGGTCGCTATAGTCGGCGAGCTTATCAGCACAAACACCGAGCAGGTCGTGTCTATAGCTGAAACTTACAAAGTACCCGTCGTAGCTCCTGCTGCGACAAATGACAGACTTACGCAAAGACGTGAGTTTGTGAGCCGTGTCTGTTTTACGGACTCGTTTCAAGGCGATGTTGTGGCAAATTACGCTTATAAAACACTCGGACTCAAAAGCGCTATAGTCGTGCGTGACCAAGCGCAAGTGTACTCCATCGGGCTTGCGAAAGCGTTTGAAAATGTATTTAAGCAAGACGGCGGGAAGGTACTGAAAATCATCAGTATCAACTCGGGCGACAAAGACTTCAAAGCTGTCGTTTCCCAAATCAAAAAAGACAATCCCGATATGATATTTTTGCCGCTTTATCACCCTGAGGCTTCTATGTTTGCAAGACAAGCCAAAGAGGCAGGACTCAACAAGCCGCTATTTTCGGGCGACGGCGTAGCAAATCCGACATTTTTGGAGCTCGGTTCTAGTGCAGTTGAGGGGTATATGTTTACCGATACATTTGACTACGAAGCCCCACCAACACAACGCTCTAAGGATTTTATAGCCTCTTACGAGAAAGAGAGTGGCAAAAAAGAGATGGCGTCGTTCACGGCTCTTGGCGCAGACTCTTACTTTTTGCTCATAGACGCGATGAACAAATGCGAAGACCCAAGCGATGGTGTATGTATCAACAAACAGGTCAAAGCCACGAAAAACTTTGAGGGTGTTTCGGGTGTGATAAATATGTCCTCAAACGGCGACCCTGTGAGGTCAGCTGTCATCAAAGAGGTAAAAGGCGGCAAGTTTGTATATAAAGCTACCGTAAATCCATAAAGAGGGGCTTTGATGGGCGGGTTTCAAACCTGCCCGCCGTTTTATATAGAGTGTATATTTAGGAGAATTTTTTGGATTTTGTAACCTTCACACAGCAGATGTTGAACGGATTTAGTCTGGGCAGTATGTATGCGCTCATAGCTATAGGCTACACGATGGTGTACGGCGTTTTGCGGCTCATCAACTTCGCTCACGGCGATATCATGATGGTCGGCGCATTTTCGTGCTATTTTGGCATCACGGCTTTTGGGCTGCCGTTTTTTGCGGCTGTGATATTGGCTATCGTGCTTTCAGCCGCACTTGGCGTGCTGACCGATGTCATCGCTTACAGGCCGCTTCGTGAAGCCCCAAGAATCTCTCTGCTCATCACTGCTATCGGTATCAGCTACTTTTTGCAAAATGGCGTGAACGCACTTTTTGGCGGTACTACCAAAGCGTTCAATGACGTTCCGCCAATCATCTACGAGCCGATAAGCACGGGCGATATAACGTTTTCGCTTTTAGACCTTTTGGTGCCGATAGTGACTATCGTTTTGCTGCTTTGCGTTTTGTGCATACTCTACAAAACCAAGTACGGCGTTGCTATCCGTGCGCTCGCTTTTGACATCAAAACGGTCAATCTCATGGGCATAGACGCCAACAAAATCATAATGCTTGTGTTTATCATGGGCTCTTCGCTTGCGGCTGTCGGGGGGATATTTTGGGCGATGAAATACCCTGCGATAGAACCTGTGATGGGCGTGCTCATCGGCTTAAAAGCGTTCGCCGCCGCTGTAGTAGGCGGTATAGGCAGCGTAACGGGTGCGGTCTTGGGAGGCTTCATCATAGGCTTCACGGAAGTCGTTGTTGTGGCGTTTTTCCCTGAGCTTAGCGGGTACAAAGACGCTTTTGCGTTTATATTTTTGATACTTGTACTACTCTTTAAGCCGTCCGGAATCTTAGGCTATAACTTTGAGAGGAGCAGATTTTGAGCGTGGATAAAATCATCAGTATTTCTATTTTTGTTTTGGCGATTGTGTTTATCGTCGTGGCGCAAAACTTTTTCAGCCCGTACTACCAAAATCTCTTAAATCTTTTTGCTATATATATCATATTTGCGGTCAGTTACAACCTTATCAACGGCGTAACGGGGCAGTTTTCGCTTGAGCCAAACGGGTTTGTGGCGATAGGAGCGTACATCACGGCTCTGTCGCTTTTAACGCTTGACGACAAGATATATCAGTTTGCGCTTGAGGAGGCTACGCCGTTTGTGCTTTTGATGGAAACAAACCTCCCCATAGCACTCCTCTGCTCGGGCATCGTGGCGAGCGCAGTGGCGTTTTGTCTTGCGTTTCCCGTGTTTAGGGTCAGGGGCGACTACTTGGCTATCGTAACGCTTGGATTTGGCTTTATCATACAGATATTTGCGGTGAATTTTCCGCAGGTAACGAACGGCGCTATGGGCTTTACGGACATCGGCAAGTCTATGGGCATCAAAGCCAACCTCTACATCACGGGTACGCTTTGTGTGTTGAGCGTGCTTTTTATTCTCAACGTCATCAAATCCAAATACGGCAGGGCGATGAAAGCCATCAGGGACGACGAGGACGCCGCTCTGGCTATGGGTATCAATACGTTCAAAAATAAGACTTCGGCGTTTTGCACGAGCGCATTTTTTGAAGGGGTAGGGGGCGGACTTTTGGCGGTGTTTTTGACGACCATATCGCCCGACCAATTTTCGTTTTTGTTCACGTTTCAACTGCTCATCATCATAGTCTTAGGCGGGCTTGGAAGCACTACGGGGGCTATCTTGGGGACGATTTTGGTGCTTGGCGGAAGTGAATTTTTGGTATTTTTGGATAAACCTATGGATATATTTGGCTACGAAACGCCGGCTCTGCCCGGACTGAAAATGGTGGTATTTTCTATCATACTCATTTGCGTTATGCTCTTTGCCAGACGTGGAATCATGGGCGATATGGAGCTTGGCGGCGTCTTGAAAAAACTCTTGTGCAGGAAGCGCGATGCTTGAGATAAAAAATATAACCAAACGCTTCGGCGGCGTGAGCGCCATAACCGACACCTCTTTTAGCGTGAACAAAGGCGAGATATACGGACTTATAGGACCAAACGGTGCCGGAAAAACGACTATGTTTAACATCATCACGGGAAATTATAAACCCACAGAGGGCATCGTGGAGTTTGACGGCAGGAAAATATCGGGGCTAAAACCTTACGAGATAGTGAGGCTTGGCATAGCGAGGACGTTTCAAAATATCAGACTTTTCAAGTCTATGAGCGTCTTGGAAAATGTCCTTATAGGCTTTGACTACCACGCAAAATATACGTTTTTTGAGAGTATGTTTCGCTTGCCGCGATTTTTCAAGCATGAGCGGGAGATAAAAAAAGCGGCTTTAGAGATACTGAAATATCTTGATTTGGATAGATTTGCCGACGATAAGGCGACCGACCTGAGCTACGGACAGCAGAGGAAAGTTGAGATAGCCAGAGCGCTTGCCACAAGCCCAAAACTGTTGCTTTTAGACGAGCCGGCGGCGGGAATGAACCCTGCTGAAACGAAAGAGTTGGCTTCGCTGCTACAGAAGGCGAAAGTGGACTTTGCTCTTACGATACTGCTCATAGAACACGATATGAAGTTTGTGAACGCACTTTGCGACAAGGTGCTTGTGCTGGACTACGGCAAGAGTATATTTGAGGGGGCTCCTTGTGATGCCATAAGAGATAAAGAGGTCGTGAGTGCATATTTGGGGGATTTTACACAAGATGATTGAAGTTAAAGATTTGCACGTGTACTATGGGCTTATAGAGGCTGTAAAAGGGATAAGTTTCAAAGTTGAGGGCGGCAGTATAGTATCGCTTATCGGTTCAAACGGAGCGGGGAAAACTTCAACGCTGAACGCACTTTTGAACAATGTCAAGAGAAAAGGCGAGATAAATTTCGGCGGGTACGAAACGAGAAAGCACAAAACGCACACGCTTGTGAAAAACGGTATGGCGTTGGTGCCGGAGGGGAGAAGGATATTTATCAACCTGAGCGTTGAGGAAAATCTCCGCATAGGCGCGTTCAACAATGACGACAATTACGAAGCTTTGCGTGATGTGATGTACAAGCTTTTCCCACGCATAAAAGACAAACGGCATCAGATGGCGGGCAACTTGAGCGGCGGTGAGCAGCAGATGTTGGCGATATCGCGTGCGCTGATGAGCGAACCGAAGCTTTTGATGCTTGACGAGCCGAGCCTTGGGCTTGCCCCAAAGATAGTCGGCGAGGTGTTTGACACGATAGTAAGGCTGAGGGAAGAGGGCATCACGATACTGCTCGTGGAGCAAAACGCTTTTGCGGCTCTGAAGATAAGCGACTACGCATACGTACTTGAAAACGGCAAAATCGCTATGGAAGGTGTGGCTTCTACGATGATAGGCGATGATATGATAAGACAAAAATATCTCGGTGGATAATTTTTATTGATTGACATCATCATAAAAATAGCTATATTTGGTTACAATACGCAACTTTGACCAATATCAACAAATGGACTTGAGATGAATATAATAACAAAATACCTGTTTTCTATGCCTGTGATGGCTGTGTTGCTTGTGCTTTTTGCCCTCTCCTGTGGCGTGGCTACGTTTATAGAAAATGACTTTGGAAGCGAGACTGCTTGGGCTGTCGTGTATACGGCTTCGTGGTTTGAGCTCATACAAGTCATACTCGGCGCGAACCTGCTGTACAATATACTCGTTTTCAAACTCTACAAAAAAGAGAAACTCCCCGCTTTGGTGTTCCATGTGAGCTTTCTGTTTATCTTGGTGGGCTCCGGCCTTACGAGATACATGGGGTACGAGGGAAGCTTGCACATACGTGAAGGCGAGAGCGCAAACATCGTCAAATCAACCGAACCGTTTATTCAGGCTAAAGCCTATAAAGAGGGTATGGTTTACGGTGTAAATTATAAAAAACTCATCTCAAAACTTGGCGGAAATGACTTTTCGTTTTCCATAAACGTGAAAGACAAAAGGGCGAACTTTGAGTTCAAAGAGTACATACCAAACGCCGTAGAGAGCGTCGTTGATGACGCAAGCGGCGTTCCTCTCATATCGCTTGTGGTGTCAAGAAGCGAAGCGCAAAATCTCCTCTTAAAAGAGGGCGATGAGATAGAAAATGAGGGCGTAGTGTTCTCTTTCAACAAAAAATCCGAAGATGAAACGAAGCCTTTTGTGAGATTTGTACTGCAAGATGGCGAATTTTCGTTTATATCAAATCAAGATTTGAGTTGGTTTCAGATGGGCGCAAACGAGTATGGCGAATATCCGCAAAGAGAAAAACACCATTTTGACGGCAAGCGTCTGTACAGGATAGGGGACGTGAATTTCGCGCCAAAATACGTAGGACTCAAGGGCAAAGAGAAGCTTGTACGCTCCGAAGATGTGTCGGCTCAAAACCTTTATGACGCCCTCATAATCAACGTAACATACAATGATATCTCGCAAGATGTCGTGCTTATGGGCAAAGGCAAGGGTTATCAAGGGCTTCCTGTCGTAGCCAACATAGACAATACGACATTTGTCCTCAAGTGGGGTTCAAGCGAGATATCGTTGCCGTTTGACATCAAACTTGCCGATTTTCAGCTTGAGAGGTATCCGGGCTCAAATTCGCCCTCATCATACGCAAGCGAGATAGTCGTGATAGACAAAAACGCGAGCGTAGAGCTGCCGTATCGTATATATATGAACCATGTGCTTGACTATAAGGGGTATCGTTTTTTCCAAGCTTCTTACGACCAGGACGAGGGTGGGACGGTCTTGTCGGTCAATAAAGACCCGGGCAAAATCCCAACATACATAGGTTATATCCTGCTCTCTTTTGGGCTTTTGTTCAATCTTTTTAACCCAAAGAGCAGATTTAGAAAACTTGCGGCGGATATACATCAAAATATCACATCAGAGGCTAAAACGAAAGCCAAAAAAGCGTCCAAAAGGCTCTCGGGGTTGTTGCTTTTTGCGGCTTCTTTGTGGCTTTTGAACCCCTCCGCACTCAACGCCGCAGATAACGCAAGCGGTGCGAAAAAACACGCTGAACTTTTCGGGACTATCTTGGCTCAAAGTATGGACGGGCGCATCTACCCTGTGGATACCATAGCGCATGAGATTTTGAACAAAGTCCACAGAAGCGACACTTACGAAGGTTTGGAGGCCGAAGAGGTGTTGTTTGCTATGTTGAACGAGCCTGAAGTTTGGCAAGACAAACCGCTCATATACGTGTCGCACCCGGAGCTGAGAAAACTCATAGGCATAGCAGGTTCGTACGCCGCTTACAGTGATTTTTTTGACAGCCGGAGCGAAGAGTACAAGCTAAAACAGGTCGTTGAGATAGCTGAGCGCAAAAAAGAGGCGGAGAAAAATCAATTTGACAAAGATGTCATCAAAGTAGACGAGAGGCTAAATATACTCTTCTCTACCTTTTCGTGGGACGCTTTGAGGATAATCCCGAAAATCAACGACGAAAATCACAGATGGTTTCCCGTAAGTGCGGCTTTGAAAATGTTTCCGCTTGATGAGGCGGAGGAGCTGCGAACGCTTCTTGGTATATATTTTGACAGCGTGGCAAAGGCATCTGAAAGCGGCGATTGGACGAGTGCGGACAAGGTCGTGGAGGCGATAAAGGGCTATCAGCGCAAATACAGCGCCGAGATAATACCGAGCAGCACAAAGATAAAAGCCGAGATATTTTTCAACAAAGCCAAAATCTTTGACAGGATTTATCCTATCTATCTGTTGAGCGGCTTTATCCTGCTGTTGTTTATTTTCGTGAAAATGGCAACCTCCAAGCTCAACATAAATATAGTCATAAAAACGCTTTTTGCCGTAAATCTACTCACATTTATCGTCCATACGGCGGGGCTTGCGCTTCGCTGGTATGTCGCCGAACACGCTCCTTGGAGCAACAGTTATGAGTCTATGGTCTACATCGCTTGGGCTATCGCACTCTCGGGGTTGTTTTTCTCCCGCACGTCCATTATGTCCATGTCGCTTGCGTACATAGTGGCTGGCATCACGCTCTTTACGGCGCATCTGAGTTGGCTTGACCCGCACATAACAAATCTTATGCCGGTTCTAAAATCGCATTGGCTGACGATACACGTATCGGTGATAACGGCGAGTTATGGATTTTTGGGGCTTTGTGCGCTGCTTGGATTTTTCACGCTTGTTTTGTATATCTACAAAGGTTTTGGCAAAAACACGGCTGAGGTACAGCGCAATATCACGGAAGCGACCAAAATCAACGAAATGTCCATGATACTCGGGCTCTCCCTGCTCGCTGTGGGCAACTTTTTGGGCGGCGTGTGGGCAAACGAGTCGTGGGGAAGGTACTGGGGGTGGGACCCGAAAGAAACTTGGGCGCTCATATCTATACTGATATACGCCACAGTCGTGCATTTTAGGTTTATCCCAAAACTTAACAATCAATTTGCTTTCGCGATAGCCTCAACGATAGCGTATTTTTCTATCATTATGACTTATTTTGGCGTCAATTTCTACCTCTCGGGTATGCACTCATACGCCTCAGGCGACCCTGTACCGATGCCGATGTTTGTATGGGTGATAGTATTTGTCATCGCGGTTGTGATAGCGGGAGCGCTTGGCAGAGTTTTGAAAGATAAACAAAATGGAATAGACATCAAGAGGCTGTAGTTTTATTGGATTTACTAAGCACAACCGCTTTATGGGTGGTTGTGCTGATATTGGCATTGGTTTGCCAATTTTGGTGTTAGATTGTTTCCGCTGTACTTTTTTATCTTAATTTGTATTTTATTTTACCTTTTATAGTCAAAAAATCATATAATAAATTATTTTTTAAAGTAAATTTGGTTAATATAGAACCAAGATTTTAAAAAGGCAGTAAATGATAACTCTTATCAATAATTTCTGTAGAGAGAGAGAGAGACCTTAAACAGCTATTAATTAACTTCGCTCATCATTTAAACTTCAAATACTCAAAAAAATTTTCAAACTTTAAAAATCATCCTTGTTTCATGCTGAGCTTGCCGAAATATCTCAGCTATATTTCAAAATCTAAAACAACACAGACACTTCGTTCGTTAAACTTTCTAAATCATGACAGTAGAGAGAGAATAGGGACACAGATACTTCACTACGCTTATGCTCCATTCAGTATGACAATGAGGATACACACTTTTTATGTCCTGAATGACAAAAAAGAGAGTTTTTGTCATTCAGAGGCGAAGCCAAACCCCTTACCGTTATTGCGAGCGAAGCGAAGCAATCCATCTTCTTTCTTTGTTCTGGATTGCTTCGGCGCTTCGCACCTTGCAATGACAAAGAGGGATAAAAAACACAGATATATTCAAAGTCATAACAAGAGAAGTATCACCCATCATAAGACGATGTCATACCACTACAACAATCAATCACAAAATCAAATCAATCTTATTTCAAAGGAGACAAAATGAGTAAATTGTTTAAGCTAATATTTTTAGCTTTATTATCAGCCTTTATAGTTGGCTGCGGACACCA
>JAITNC010000136.1 GCA_031290675.1 Campylobacteraceae bacterium
TGAAACCTGTGAGAGCAAGAAGCTGAGCAAGTTTAGGGAAAAGATGACTTTGGAGTACAACTCAAATGAGGTCGGCTACTATCATCTGCCAAAAAACGGGGATAAAATCATAAATGACGCCAAAGAGTGGCAAAAGACCCTTCCCGATATACGATATGTCGTTGTCATCGGTGTCGGCGGCTCATCGCTCGGAGCAAAAGCAGTCTTGGGAATGCTCTCTCACGAACAACCCCAAAACGCCCCCTTGCTGCTGTTTTTGGAAAATATAGACCCCATCGGCATAAATAAAACGCTCTCAAAGATAGATTTTTCAAAGACGCTGTTTTTACTCATATCAAAGTCCGGCACTACGCTTGACACCGTATCTATCGCCAAGATAGTTATGGAGAGGTTCAAAACCAGACCATTGGATAGTGGCTTTGAACGGCGTTTTGCTGTTATCACAGACGAGAACTCCGCACTGCATAAATTTGCGAGCGAGTATAACTTGAAAACTTTTTTTATCCCGCAAAATGTAGGCGGTAGATTTTCGTTTTTGAGTGCTGTTGGTTTAGTACCGCTCACGCTTTGCGGATTTGACACTGCTGGGCTTTTGAAGGGAGCGGCGCAGTGTTTGGGCGATTTTTTTGACGCCCGTGAAGATACTATCTTGCAAAAAGCGTACGCTTACACAAACGCAGCGGAAAATATCAATGTGCTGTTTTCGTATTCTGATATATTTAGAGGTTTCAACGAGTGGTACATACAACTTTGGGCGGAATCTCTCGGCAAACAAAAAGAAGGCAAAAGGGTTGGTTTGACGCCCGTAGGACTGATAGGAGCGATAGACCAGCATTCATTTTTGCAGTTGATAGTTGAGGGAGTGCGCGACAAAAGCGTGACATTTGTCCGTGTCAAAGAGATGGCTGGCGATATGCCGATACCTGACTTTTCCCTCAAATACCTTGAAAAAGCAGACCTCAAAGCCGACATAAGCGCAACTGAACTTCTAAACGAGCAAGAGGCGGCGACTATGCAAAGCGTGCTTGACGAGGGCGTGAGAGTAGACGAGATAACGCTTGAGCGGCCGGACGCATTTCACGTGGGGTATTTGATGTATTATTACGAGCTTTTGACCTCGGCGTGCGGGATAATACTAGACATCAACACTTACAACCAACCCGGCGTTGAGATAGGCAAAAAGATACTTTTGAAAAAGCTTGGAAAATAATCCAAGCTTAAAGAGCGGCAAAAACCCCGTACAGCACTGTACCCCAAACGATAAAAAGGTATATAAAAGCCACCAAAACAAGCAGGCTTCCGACATCTTTGGCTTTTTTGGAGAGATAATGCCTTTCGTCCGACACTCTGTCTACGACGGCTTCTATGGCGGTATTTGCAAGCTCCATCAACAATACTATAAACAAAGTACTTATCAAAAACAACTTTTCTATGATACTACAAGGTACAAAAAAGACCGCTACAAACAAAACAGCGCACAAAAGCAACTCTTGACGAAATGCGGCTTCTGTTTTGAAACTCTCCTTAAACCCGTCATACGAATAGATAAACGCTTTGAGTATCCTCTTGATACCGCTATCACCTGTTTTCATTGTTTTTGCCTTTGTGTTTTTTTAAGCAAAAGTATATCAAATTTTATTTATTACCTTGCTTTTTCACGCTAAAATTTGGTATATTTAAAAACAGGAGTTCAATATGTTACGCATCATAACTTTATCACTTATAGCACTATTTTTTGTAGGCTGCACGAGCGGGTCGCTCACGTCTATCAACCTTGCCTCAAACAGCGGGGGGGTGAGTTTTAAAGCTGCCGAGTGTCAAAGTCAGCTTGGCGCAAAATATCTTAGGGGCGAACAGCAAAGCGGGCGAATATCTGTCAAAAGAAGTTTTTATCAGATTGAAGACGATATATTTGTCTATGAACGCGGCAGATTGGACGACAATTTCGTATTTTCGGTATCGCTTGACTCGCTCGTGCATTTCGCATTTGAGTTAAAAAAGCAAAAAACCTCCTCCTTAGGTAACTTTCACACATACTTTGAAGGCATAAGCCGCACAGGAAAACCAGTATATATCATAGCCGCAGGATTTGGCGTGTTTGAGAGTTTTGAGCTGTTTTACAGCGACAGCGAGTATGTCATAAAAGAACTTGCCTCTTGCGTGAGGGCGGGCGGGGAAAGAGAGGCGGTACTAGGGGCTTTCACAGCCGACATACCAACAGCGCCTCTTAGCTCATACATAAGAAGTGATTTTTCTGCGGCACTGTTTTTCAAATACGACATCATCAGCTCAAAAGGCAACGGCGAGCGGTATCTATCACGATAATGCTTTTTTCGCCTCATCGTATCCGAGTTTGAAGAGTTTGTCGGCGTTTTTCAGGCTAAAAATGCTGCGTCCAACAAGCTCTTTTGGAGCGAGATAATAATCGCACAGCTTTATCTTATCTTCCAAGCCGCGAGCCAAAGATGCCAAGAAAAAAGCCCGCACAAATACAGACTGTTTCGGCTGATAAATGTTCGGGTGGAGATTTGAGCCGATGAGCGGGTATTTCGTCCCTTTTAGTGGGGAAATCGGGAAATTGTCCATAACGCCGCCGTCTATCAGATACTCGCCCTCCACGACCACTTTGCCTATCAACGGATAAAGCGCGCCGGAAGCCAGAACTAGCTTTTTGATATCGCCTTTGTTTAGGTACGAAACAGAGCCTTGCTGTATATTTGTAACGCTTACATACAGAGGTTTTGGCAAATCCTCAAGATTTTTCACATCGCCCAGCATCTCATCAAAGATTTTATTTTCCACATCAACTTTGAACAGGCTGCCGCCGAAGAGATTTAGCTTAAATGACTTTTTGTATCTGCCTGATTTGAAAAAATCAAATATCTCTATGGGCGAATTACCGGCGAGATAAAAAGCCCCGACGATAGCACCTATACTCGCACCGCTTATCTCTTTTACGGGTATCTTAAGCTCGTCAAGAGCCTGCAAAACACCAAGATGGAAAAATCCCCTCGCCCCGCCTCCGCTCAAAACCAATGAAACACCCTCTTTTATATCCACGCCTGCCCCTTTGAGTTGTTAAAGCGAAATAATATCCAAAGTGTCATTAAATACTCCATTACCCGCCATTGCGCTTCTTGTCCCCGCAACTTCAGATGTGGCAAACCACTTCCCCTTGTGTCATCGTGAGCCTGTACTCAGGCGTGACGATCTCAGCTCTAGCCACCCCCCCATTCCGTCATTGCGAGTTCGCTTGCGAACGTGGCAATCCACATTTTGCGCCAGCAAAATACAGCAAACTTGTTTGCTGTTAGCCCCGCTGACAACGCCTAAGCATTGAAGCGTGAAGTCGGATAAAG
>JAITNC010000187.1 GCA_031290675.1 Campylobacteraceae bacterium
TTATATGCGGCTTGGTTTACAAAAGCTTACTTTGCTATGTGGAAATTTTTAAAGATATAATCCGCTACAGCGTCAATATCTTCGTCAGATAGATTTTTGACTTGTGTTTGCATACTTACCTTCATTTTGCCGCCGTGTTCTTTGTCGCTCTTATAAAGCTTCAATGATTTTTTTATCTCATCAGCAGACAAAGTAGCTGATACTATAACGCCTCCCGGTGGTACTTTTTCTGCACTTTTACCGTGACAGACGACACAGCGTTTAAAAATCGCTTCTGGTTCGGCAGCCATGGAAACAGTAGCCGCACTTGCGATTAACATCGCACCAAATATGATTTTACCTATCTTCATCTTAATCCCCTTTAATGTGAAATTTATCCGTAAATTATAGGCTAAGTGAGTTTAATATTTCCTATATTTGACTATTTAGCAGTATAATATTACTTTTTTAACGTTGTGTAACGAAGAGGTTTTTATGAAAAACAGAGCGATTTTTTTGGATAGAGATGGCGTGATAAACGTAGACAAAGGGTATGTTTACAAAAAAGAGGATTTTATTTTTGCACCGTTTGTCTTTGAAACTTTGAGATATTTCGTCCAAAAAGGCTACCTTCTCATCATAGTCACAAACCAATCAGGCATCGCCAGAGGATACTATAGCGAGGCTGATTTTTTGGCTTTAAACGGCTATATGCTCAAAGAGTTTGAGGGGGAAGATATCAAAATTTCCAAAGTTTACTACTGCCCGCACGCCCCCGAAGCAGACTGCGAGTGCAGGAAACCGCACGCAAAAATGCTGCTTGACGCAAAGGCTGAGTTTGATATAGACCTTGAAGCCTCGTGGCTTATCGGCGACAAAGAGAGCGACATAGAGGCTGGGCTCAACGCAGGAGTTAAAAACCTCGTACTTTTGGGGGACGCACCAAAAAGCAAAGCGGGTTATATACTGAAAGCAAACGAGATAAACAAAACTCGTGAAATTATATAAAAAGATGTGAGGGGAAAGATGCAAATAGACGCCAAATTGTAAAGTTAATTTGATACAATTGAGCTTATTTTTAAAGGAATTTTTGTGAAGTACATAGACGACACATTAGAAAATAAAACTATCCTCATAACGGGCGGGGCTGGGTTCATCGGCAGCAATCTTGCGTTTTATTTTCAAAAAAACCACCCAAAAGCACGTGTTATAGTGTTTGACCTGTTTAGAACCGGCGAGCGATTTAGCAACGGCAGCTTGAAAAGTTTCGGGCATTTTAAAAATCTTATCGGCTTTACGGGCGATATCATCTGCGGAGATATCACGAAAAAAGAGGATTTGCAAAGGCTTGAGGGCTTCAAGATAGACTATATTTTTCACGAAGCGGCTATCTCGGACACGACTGTTTTAGACCAAGAGATTATGATAAGAACAAATGTAAACGCTTACGTAGACCTGCTCGCTCTTGCCAAAAAAAATAATGCACGCATGATATACGCCTCATCGGGCGCTACTTACGGCGACGCTCCCTCGCCGCAAAGCGTAGGCAGAGAAAGCCCGCAAAATGTGTATGGTTTCAGCAAACTCACGATGGACAACATAAGCCGCAAGTACGACTACGACGTGAGCATTGTCGGTCTGAGGTATTTTAACGTTTATGGCGCAAACGAGTTTTTCAAAGAGAAAACCGCCTCTATGGTCTTGCAGCTCGGACTTCAGATACTAAGCGGCAAAGCGGCAAGGCTGTTTTTTGGTTCGGATAAGATTTTGAGAGATTTTATCTACATAGAAGATGTTGTGCAAGCTAACATCTTGGCGATGAGTGCGCAAAAAAGCGGCGTGTACAACGTAGGCACGGGAAATCCACGCTCATTTCAAGATATAAGCGACATCTTGCAAAAAGAGTTCGGAACGAGCCGTGAAACAGAGTATTTCGCAAATCCGCACAAAGCTTATCAGATGCACACGCAAGCGGATATAGAGCCTACCATCAAAGAGCTTGGATACAAACCAAACTATTCGCTTGAAGAGGGCATAAAAGCGTACGCCAAAGAGATAAAAAGAGTTTATGAGAGTGAGATAAAAGATGTATAAACTCACAAAAATTCCAAAGATTTTAGTAGTCGGCGACTTGATGATAGACCACTATTTGTGGGGGCAATGCGAGAGAATCTCACCCGAAGCGCCCGTGCAGGTCGTGGATATCAAAAAAGAAACTTCTGTCTTAGGCGGTGCGGGCAATGTTATATCAAATCTTATCGCTCTTGGGGCGGCGGTAGATGTGGCAAGCGTTACGGGCGATGATGAGAACAGGGACGATTTGGTGCAAATGCTGCAAAATATCGGCGTTGGGACTGGTATGCTGCTATTTGAAAAAGGGCGCAAAACAAGCAAAAAAAGCAGAATCATAGCCGCTCATCAGCAAGTCATACGATACGACTTAGAATCCAAAAACGACATAAGCGAAGAGAGCCAAAAAAGGCTTTTAGAAGCTATAGAGGGCAGAGTTGAGGGGTATGATTTGATTTTGATGTCAGACTATGCCAAAGGTGTTTTGACGAAAGAGTTCACAAAAAACGTCATAAAAACAGCGAATAATAAAGGCAAATTTACGCTTATAGACCCAAAGGGCGAGGACTACTCAAAATACAGCGGCGCTACGCTCATCACGCCAAATAAAAAAGAGGCGTCTATAGCCAGCAAAATAAAAATAACCGATGAGGGGTCGCTAAAAAGCGCGGGTGAAAAGCTGAAAAAAGAGCTTGATTTGCAGTTCGTCATCATCACGCTTTCAGAAGACGGAATGGCTATTTTTGATAAAGATATGACAAAGATACCCACTATCGCAAGAGAGGTGTATGATGTAACAGGTGCTGGCGATACGGTGCTGGCAGCTCTTGGAGTTGCTCTTGGCATCGGCTTTGACATACACAAAGCGGCTCATTTTGCGACCTCGGCGGCGGCGGTCGTGGTAGCGAAACTTGGAAGTGCTACAGCGTCCATAGATGAGATAAACAGGTACGAAAATCAAAAGCTGCATTTTGACTACGAGAGTAAGATAGTGAGCGTAAATGAGCTGCAAAATATCCTCAAACACAAAGACGCAAAAGCCAAAGTAGTCTTCACAAACGGCTGTTTTGACATACTCCACGCCGGACACGTGCGATA
>JAITNC010000034.1 GCA_031290675.1 Campylobacteraceae bacterium
CTCGTATCTGTATTTTTGATAAAAATACCCCGCAGGGCGGAGGTAGTCGTCATAGAATTTATCTTCTCAACGCCCCTCATCTCCATACACATATGGCGTGCCTGCACCACCACTCCCACGCCTTTGGGTTTGATGACATCGTCTATCGCTTTGGCTATCTGCTCGGTCAGCTGCTCTTGTATCTGGAGCCGACGCGCGAAAATATTGACCATTCGGGGGATTTTTGAAAGCCCAACGACTTTGCCGTTTGGTATGTAAGCCACGTGAACCCGCCCGATGATGGGCAAAAGATGATGTTCGCAAAGAGAGTAAAATTCTATATCTCTCACCAAAACCATCTCATTGTTTGAGCTTTGGAAAAGTGCGTCGTTTAGCACCTCTTCGGGGTCTTGAGCGTACCCTTCGGTCATAAACTCATACGCCTTGGCTACGCGCGCAGGCGTCTTTGAGAGCCCTTCACGCTTTGGGTCTTCGCCTATCAATTCAAGTATTTTTTTGACTGCACTTTCAAACTCTTGCTGTTTTTTTATGTCCATAATATGCCGCTTTTATAAAAAGATTAAGCTGTAATTTTACTAAAAAAATCTTTATACGCAGTTAAGTTGGCATCTTATAAATGAGTTATTAAAGAAAACTTTGATATATTCACAAGAAAATTTTTTCACATAGAAGAGGAATTGTATGGAAGTCAAGGCGAAAAAGCTAAATGGCGCTAACGCAAGTGCGGAAGCCAAAATAAGCGGTGAGGTTGTAAAAGGCAAAGAGGAGAAAATCTTAAAAACATTGGCAAAAGACGCTAATGTGGCTGGTTTTAGAAAGGGTAAAGTCCCGACTTCGGTTTTGCGGGCGAGATACGGCGAAAAAGTAAAAACAGACGCTGAGCAGGAAGCTGTCAGAGAGTTGTACGACTTAGCCATAAAAGAGCTTGGATTTGACGAGAAAGATGTTGTCGGAGAGCCGATATTTTCAAAGTTTGAGCGAAGCGAGAGCGGCGATATAGACGTTGAGCTGAAAATCTCTTACAAACCGGTGATAAAACTTGAAGGTTACGAGGAGTGCATACCGGAGTTCAAACTCCCACGTGTTACAAAAGCCGAAACAGACGAGAGAATCAAAAATCTTTTAAGAGCCAATGCGCCTTTAAAAACCATAGAAGGCAAACGAGCCGCTAAAGAGGGCGATTTTGTTGTGATAGATTTTGAGGGCTTTATCGGCGATGTCGCTTTTGAGGGCGGCAAAGCTGAAAATTATACACTTGAGATAGGCAGCAAAAGCTTTATAGAAGGCTTTGAAGAGGGACTTGTGGGCGTAAAAGCAGGCGGTTCAAAAGACGTGGCGGTAACCTTCCCGCAATCATACGGCAATAAAGACCTTTCAGGCAAAGAGGCTGTTTTTAAGGTAAAACTTCACGAGATAAAAGAGAAAGATGTAAGCGAAGAGATAAGCGAAGAGTTACTGAAAAAACTGTTGCCAAACGAGCCAACACCGACAAAAGAGCTTTTAGACGAGAAGATAAAAGAGCAGATAAAAAATGAGAAAATTTCAAAGCTTTATCACGAGGATTTGAAGCCGAAATTTGTTGAGGCGATGGTTCAAAAGTTTGACTTTGACTTGCCTGATTATATCGTAGAGCAAGAGATAGACGTGCTTTTTAGAAATACGTTTGTAAATATCAAACCTGAAGAGCTTGAAGAGTACAAAAAAGACCCTAAAAAGACGCAAGAGAAGAGAGAGAGCTACAGAGGCGAGGCGCACAACAGCGTGAAATTGACATTTATCGTAAGTGAACTTGCCCTTCTAAACAACATCAACGTAACAGACCAAGAGGTTACGCAGATGATATATTTTGAGGCTATTCAGTACGGACAAGAGCCAAAAACTCACTTTGAAAACTACAAAAAACAGGGCGTTTTGCCGGCTATCAAGATGGCGATGATAGAAGACAGACTGTTCCAGACGCTCTTTGATAAAGCCAACAAAGGAAAATAATGAGTTACTACATACCGGTTGTCATAGAGAAAACAGGTCGCGGCGAGCGAAGCTACGACATATACTCAAGGCTTCTAAAAGACAGAATAGTAATGCTCAGCGGCGAGATACACGATGATGTAGCGTCGTCCATAGTAGCGCAAATGCTGTTTTTGGAAGCGGAAGACCCCGAGAAAGATATATATTTTTATATCAACTCCCCGGGAGGCGTCGTTACAAGCGGACTTAGTATATACGACACGATGAATTATATCAAGCCCGATATCGTTACTATCTGCATAGGACAAGCGGCGTCTATGGGGGCGTTTTTGCTCAGCTGCGGGACAAAAGGCAAGAGATTTTCACTGCCAAACTCCCGCATCATGATACACCAGCCTCTCGGCGGTGCGCAAGGGCAAGCGACCGACATAGAGATACAGGCGAAAGAGATTTTGCGCCTCAAAGAGTCGCTCAACGATATTTTGGCGAAAAACACAGGTCAAAAAGTCGCCAAAATAGCCAAAGACACGGACAGGGACTTTTTTATGAGTGCGAGCGAAGCACAAGAGTACGGGCTTATAGACAAAGTATTGGAAAAAAGCTTTAAATGAGATTTGGGATTTTTTGATGATTAGAGAAATTTTGACATACCCAAACCCCAAGCTGAGAACCGCCTCGCACGATGTGAAAAATTTTGACGACAGGCTGCATCTTTTGCTTGACGATATGTATGATACGATGATAGACAGAGGCGGTATCGGACTTGCCGCCATTCAAGTCGGAGTTGAGCTCAACGCTTTGGTTATCAACCTCTCAAACGAAAACGACGAGCAGGATAAAAATGACTTGGTGGAGATAATCAACCCTCGCGTTTTGCAGAGCGAAGGCGTTACCACTTACCAAGAGGGCTGCCTTAGCGTGCCAAACGTATACGAAGATGTTGAGCGCTTTGAAAAGATAAAAGTGAGTTTTTTTGACAGAGATGGCAAGCCTCACACGAAAGAGTACGAAGGGTTGATGGCGATAGCCCTCCAGCACGAGATGGACCACTTGCAGGGACATCTTTTTATAGAGAAACTCTCATATCTCAAGCGCAAAAAGTTTGAACGAGAGTGGAAAAAAAGAGCAAAAACTAAAGAATAGGAGGTAAAAATATGCACGAACAAGAAAACAGCAGAACGCTCATCAACGACATACAAGAGTTCATAGGGCAGCTCTTTTTGTGGT
>JAITNC010000078.1 GCA_031290675.1 Campylobacteraceae bacterium
GTTTTATATTTTTTGTCAAATCCGTACAGGTAGATGATTGCGCATAGGGAGAGATAAAAAAGCAGCTCAAAACTCTCCTCAACAAGCTCGTTTTTGTATACTTTTTCGCCTACTCTTCCAACTATCATACCGACAAACATCAAGATGTATGGGATAGTGGGGATTTTGACTTTTAAGAGGTACTCTTTGGCTATTTTCCACAACTTTTTTTGAAAAAAGTAAAAAAGCGTATAAGCGATAAAAAGCCCATATAAAGGGTGTGCCAAATAACCGTATCGTAACTCGTCCCACTCCGCGAAGGTATTTACTTCGCCTTCAATCGGAAAAAATACCCTAAAGATATTTATCTCTCTCAAAAAGAGTATCACGAGTACCATGGCTATCCATATAAATAGTTGTTTATGCTCTTTTGTTTTCACGCAAAATACAAATGCGGCTGCCAAAACAACCAGCTGTAGATTTTCCAACAGCGAACTCTCCAGCGCATACCTATAGGGCAAAAATATAGAAGCAGGCACAACGCAAATCGCTGCCAATATTAAAAAAATAGTAGGCTTGTCAAGTTTGAAACAAAATCTCACGATTATCCCTCCGATAAAATGAATTTGTTTGAAAAGCAGATTATATATCAAGCAAGATTAACTTAGTTTTAACTTTTATCTTTGAACATTTAATGAGCAAGTTTTGTTAAATTTCGCACATTTCAATATCAAAATATGTTACAATCGCAACTTATGTACACAAACAAAAAAAATTTACGGAAATATTTCAAAACTATCGGTCTTGTTTTGCGCAGAGAAACAAATCTGAAGCAAGAGTATGAGAAAATATGTGATGTTTTCTCCAAATACGACGCTCGGATTTTGCTTGAAAGCGGCAGTGCAAGGACTATCGCTCAAAAAGGCGGTTTGGGCATAAAAAAACTCTGCGAACAGTCCGATATGCTTATATCGCTCGGAGGCGATGGAACGCTTTTGTGGACAGCACGTGAGAGTTTTGCCTTTCAAATACCGATACTTGGCGTGCGAGCCGGAAATCTCGGCTTTTTGATAAGCTTGAAGATGGACGAGTTGGAGGATTTTGCCGCCAAACTCTACAAAGGCGAATACAAGATAGACAAGCGTGCTATGTTTGATGTGAGTTTAAAAAAGAACGGTAAAGTATCAAAAAGCGTAGCATTTAACGATGTGGTGTTTTCACGTGCAAAGATAGCGTCTATGGCGAGAATAGAAGCTTACGCAAACGGCGAGTATTTTAACTCATATTTCGGGGACGGCGTTATTTTATCAACACCTTCAGGCTCAACGGCGTACAACCTTTCATGTGGTGGAGCTATCATGCTGCCGCAAACGAAGGCTATGATTTTGACCCCTATCTGTCCGCACTCTTTGACGCAGCGCCCGCTCGTTTTTGACGGATATGAGATAACGCTGAAAAGCAACGACAACACCGTAGTTATCATAGACGGACAGGAGATTTACGATATGAACGAATATGAAGAGGTAAGTGTGCGATACGCCAAGCAATGTGCTAAATTGATAAGCTCAAAAGAGCAGAGTTATTTTAAGGTATTGAAAGAAAAACTATCGTGGGGTCAGCAGTGATAGAGAGTTTTTACCTCAAAGAACATCTAAGTTTCCAAGAGGAGAGGCTCGGCTTCGGCACGGGGCTTGTGGTATTTTCAGGGCCGAGCGGCAGTGGAAAATCCGTCTTTTTTAATGCTCTTTTGGGCGTATTTGGATTTGCCTCAAACGAAGCTTCGGTATTGGAAGCTGTCGTGGACGAAAAGATAAATTTAGACGAGTTTGGTTTGCAGAGCGAAGAGATTAATATATTTAAATGTATGAAACAAAAAAGTATGCGTTATTTTATCAACTCACAGTCTATATCACAAAAAATAGCAAAACAGATATCGCAAAATTTTATAAGTTATCTCTCCGCACGCGATACAAATCAGTTTGAAAATGCTCAACTTTTGTCGCTTCTTGACGCTTTGTCGTTTAAAAATGACGCTTCTTTTGCGAAAAAATACGAGGATTATCAAGCGTGTTTTTTAAAGTTTTCGCACGTCAAAGATGAGCTTGAAAAGATACGAAACGAAGAGAAAAGGATAAATGAGCTCAAAGAGTTAGCCTCTTATGAGATTGGCAAGATAGAAGCTATCAAGCCCAAAGCGGGCGAGGACGAGGAGCTTTTGGAGTTCAAACGCCGCCTCTCCAAAAAAGACAAAATAACAACCGCCATCAACGATGCGAGCGTGGTTTTTGATAGTGAGCGAGCCGTAAATAACGCCCTTGAGTTGATGGGGCAAGAGAGCGGCTTGTTTGATGAGTGTATGAACTTTCTAAGAATGGCTTTTGAAAATGAAACGCAAAAACTAAACGAGCTTGATGATACCGATATAGAGGCTGTTTTGGACAGAATAGAGCAGATAAGCTCGCTCAAAAACCGTTTTGGCAGCATAGAAGATACTTTGGCGCATTTGGCGAAACGCAAAGAGGAGCTTGCTCATTATGAAAATATCAGCTTTGAGAAAAAAACTCTTGAGGCGGAATTTGGAAAGCTAAATAAAGAGCTTGCGTCTTTGGCAAAAGAGCTTAGTTTATCGCGCCAAAAAGCCATCAAACCGCTTGAAGAGCTTATAAACGGCTACTTGCAAAAGCTTTATCTAAAGCCCTGCTCGTTGCGTGTTGAGCCTTGCGAACCATATATATTGGGCGCAGAGCAGCTTGGCGTAGAGCTTGACGGCGTGGAGATAAAAAAGATAAGTTCAGGTGAGTTCAACCGCTTGCGCCTCGCTTTTATAGCCGCGAGCAATGAGATAAAAAGCAGCTTTGGAGGGGTTTTGATACTTGACGAGATAGACTCAAATCTAAGCGGAAAAGAGTCTATGAGCGTGGCAAATGTACTAAAAGATATATCAAAAAATTATCAGATTTTCGCTATCTCTCACCACCCTCAACTCTCATCTTGCGCAAATCAGCACTTTGTAGTGCAGAAAAAAGATAGCGTGAGTTTTATCAAAGAGCTTGACGAGGAGGGCAGGATAGAGGAGCTTTCACGTATGATAAGCGGAAAAGATATAACCGACAAGGCGAGAGATTTCGCTAAGAGTTTAAGGAAAGACAACAAATGAAACCGCTAATCATAGACACACACTGCCATTTGGACGATAAGCGGTTTGATGAGGATTTGCACGAAGTGATAACAAGAGCGCACGAGAATGGAGTACGTGGCGTGCTGATACCCGGAGCTGACATCTACGACTTGCCAAAAGCTCAAAAGATAGCCAAAAATAACGAAAATATTTTTTTTGCCGCAGGTGTACACCCGTATCATCATAAAGATTTTAACGCTAGCGTATTAGAGGAGTATATCGGCGATGAGAAGTGCATAGCTATCGGCGAATGCGGACTTGACTACTACAGACTTCCGCAAGATGAGAAGGAAAAAAGCGATGAGATTGCGGCGCAAAAAGAGGTTTTTATAGCGCAGATAGAGTTGGCGAGAAAGTACGACAAGCCGCTCATCGTTCATATCAGAGATGCAAATGAGGATAGTTTTGAGATATTAAATCAATATGCCGTAAAGCACGGTGTTACAGGCGTTTTGCACTGCTATAACGCTTCAAGATTGCTGCTTGGTTTGAAGGGTTTTTATTTTGCGGTGGGCGGCGTTTTGACATTTGCCAACGCTAAAGAGTTGGTTGAAGTGTTGAGCGATATCCCGCGAGAGAGGCTTTTGTTTGAAACAGACGCCCCATACCTCACACCGGTTCCGCACAGAGGCAAGAGAAATGAGCCTGCTTTTACGCTGCACGTGCTGGAAAAAGCGGCGGCGATATTGGGTAGTAGTGTGGAGGATTTGGCAGAGTTGAGTTCAAAAAATACAAAAAATATTTTTAAAGCATTTAACAAGGCAACTTGAGATAGAATAAAAAGGTCTGTATTTTTACATTTAAGGAATCACATGAAGAAGGTTATCCTCTCTTTAACGCTATGTTTCAACTTATCATTTGCTTATTTCGTTATTGAAGATGACTATATGCACCAAGTTGAGGTGCTGAAAAACCTTGATATTGACACTACATTTTTACAAGACCGTATGTTTACTTCTATGAAAGAGGACATCAGCCTTTACAGACAAAAACAGTTTTTAAAGATGCTTGAAAACGGTGCTAAATTTATTCCGATGTTGAGAGATATGATACACGAAGCCGCTATTCCGGACGCTTTTTTGTATATGGCTATGGCTGAGTCAGGATTTTCCGTCAAAGCTTACTCAAAAGCGAAGGCTTCCGGACTTTGGCAGTTTATGGCGGCAACTGCGAAAAAATACAACCTTGTGATTGATGATTATGTAGATGAGAGGCGCGACCCTATCAAGTCCACGCAAGCTGCGATAAAATATCTAAATTTTTTACATGCGAGTTTTGGCAAGTGGTATTTAGCGGCTATGGCTTATAACTGCGGCGAGGGGAGAGTTTCACGTGCGATAGAGAAAGCGGGAACGGACGACCTTTATGTGTTGCTTGATGAGAAAGCGAAATACCTGCCGAGCGAAACAAGAGA
>JAITNC010000086.1 GCA_031290675.1 Campylobacteraceae bacterium
ATTTTATTCTCAAAATTTCTTTTGTCTTTTTGATTTGTTACTCTCTTTGGCTGAGAAAATCAGTATCAAAACAGCGCAAACTATCACATTGACGATGATGCCGAGCAGAGTTCCTGCTATGCCATACGCAAGATTTGTATTTTTGATATTTGAGTACAACAGACAGAGCAAGATGAGCGCACCTGCGCCTATCAACAACACACCATTTGGCTCGATAGTACCGTTGCCGAGCAAAACCCCGACACCAAGCCCAACAGTTGCTACCCCTGCAAAACTCCACAACATACGAGCTATGCTAAAGAACTTGAAATTGAAGTTTTGAAGTGCGTAAGTGTGCAGCGTAAACGACAAAAAAGCCAAAGCACCCATAAAAACCAATACCCCTAAAACTATCGCGACAACCATAATAACTCCTCGAAAAAATAATTTGACGATAGTTTATCAGGTTGCGTGGACAGCTTTATGTCCTGGTGTTGACGACCTCTCTTAATTTTTGCAAAACTTTTACCATAGCGAAAGTATCAAGTTTGCAATACTCCAAAAGCTGCGTTCTGATGATACTTTGCTCATCTTCGCTTTTGTCCGCCAAGTGCGCGAAAGCACTCATAGCTTCGCCGCCTTCGTGAATGCCGTCAAGATTTTTGTATGCTTTTTCCATGTCCGGGACGAGTGAGGGCATGACGCTTTTGATAGAGTAACTGCCTAGCATTTTTGGGGCATAGTACCATTTTTTCCAAAAAGGCAGCATCAAATCCAAAATGTTGTCGTGTATGCTCATCAGTTTTGAACTAAAGTCGGGAAATGCGGCGGCGAGGTGTTTTATCACGCTTTTTTCAAAACTCATATTGTAAGCCAAAACCGTTACATTTGGCGGTATGTCGAGCGTGAGTTTTTCGGCTATTTCGGCTCGCGGGTCTTTGCCTGCTTGTGCCAAAAACTCTCTATGCTCAAGTCTGCCGTCTTCATGCTCGATGTGTATAGAGTACTGAAATGGTATCTGCATGTAAGCGCCCACACCCCTAAACTGCGGAATGGCTTGCTGATATGTCTCAAAGTCAAGATGATATATCGGGTATCTAAGAGTGCGCAAAAAGGCTTTTATCTTATCTGCGTCTATCGTCGTGGTATCGTTTTTGTGGCTATTTATCTGGACCATTTGGGAGTCGTTGAAAGGCTCGCCGTCTGGAATCTCCTCTATGTTGATGATGCCCCTTTTGTAAAGCTCAAATTTCTGCTTCGCCTTCAGGTTTGAGATATCAAATATGCTATAAGCGGTATATGCGCCCAACAGTGGCTCTTAGCATCACACTCGTAAGGGTCAAAACAGTGAGTGCCTATGTCTATGGGTGGGGGAGTTTGGGTGTTTTCAAGCATCTTTTCAAAATTTGCAAGCCTTGAGGGAATATCGCGCTGAAGCTCTTTGACCTCACTGCTCACGTCAACTATGCTAAAGAGTTTGTCAAGCTCTAGCTCCTCATCTCTGATGTATTTGTTATTGATGTGGATGATGTTTGTCCTCTTGACATCAAGCCCAAGCCCGCTTAGGACATAGTACTGCACGGAAGCGTCGTGCAGATAAACATCCTTGACCTCCGTCGAGCTTTTGACTTCGTTGATCTCCATGCTGCCGTTGGCGTTGATGTGCAAGATATCGACCATAACGAAAATATCTTGAAAGCTAAACGACGCTTCGTATATATCGCTCACGCCCTCTTCTATCCATCGGCGTGTTAAAGCTATCTTTTCATCAAAACTCGTACCCTCATACGGCACTTCTTTGCCGCCTGCGAACAGACCGCAAGCCAAATCCCCGACCATATCTCCCGTCTCAAAAACAGTTCTATCCGTGGGGACTTGCAGCACTTCGGGTTTGTATTTTTTCAACCAGAGAGATTTGGCGCATTGCAAACCTCGTGTGTAAAGCGACTTTGAAAGGTACATATTTTTCCTGTGAACAGATCTTGTTTGGTTATAAAACGGTGGGCAGTTGGATATACAACGCTGCGTCTTTTTTGATCGTCTCGTCTATGCTTGAGGGGGAGATGACCCTGATGTGCGGTATCCAATACTTCACAAAACCGATGATTTCCATCTCGTGAGTTATACGCAAAGAGAGTTTTGCGCTCCCGTCTTTGTACCGCTCCACTATCTTTTGAGTGGGCGAGATGGGTTTGATCGTTATCGTTTTCATCGCCTCTTCGCTCACCCATAGACACACTTCAAACGGCTCGTTTTTGGGTTCAAACCAAACGTTTATCGAATTTTCCAACAGTTCGTCTATCTTTTTGGTTGATTGAAAGCTGTTGTTTGTGATTTCAATGTTTTGTATTTTTTTGATGATGTATTTTTTGAGTTTGTCATCTCTGATATCGATAGCCAACAGATACCACAACCCCTCATAATTGGCTATTTTCAGGGGATTTATCACTATCTCACCTGTAAATTTCGCGAACTCGTATATACACTTTATCTGTTTTTTGCTGTTTATGGCACGCTCCAAAAGGCTAATCTCATCTATCTTGGAGCTTACATCTTCCATGTTTAGTTTTGCGTATATCGGGTTCGGAGCGTCGTCTTTTATCTTGCCCAAAATAGCTTTCGCTTTTGCGCCAAATCTTTCGCCAAAACTGTCTGTTATCTCGTATAAAATGTCAAAGATAATCTTATCTTCAAGAGTGGCTATCTCACGTATCTTTGTGCCCTCGTTTATGCTCCAAAGCTTTAGCTTTTTATCATGATGTATCGGATAGTACTTCCGAAGACGCCCAAAATCTCTTGTTATCGTTCTTGTGCTGACGCTGAACTCTTTTGCCAATTCATTGACGCTATTGGCATTAAAGCGTTCGCCGTTTGCCAGCCTTGAAAGAATCTCAACAATCCTGTATAAAATTTTGTCATATTCGTGTTTGTACATAAGTTAAACCTTTTGAATATTATAGCGATGATGAGTTACCTCACCCCCAAAACTTCCCTTATCATTAACTGCGGTGTTACCAAGCCTCTGAAATTGTTTCGTGAAACGCTAAAGGCTATGTCTATCACATCTCCTCGCTGTATATCCTGCTCGTAGTTGAAAAAAAGTGCTTCTATGCTTTTGCCCTCGCCAAATTGCAAGATGAGCTTTTTGTGTCGTCCGTCTTTGCCGAGAGGTTTGTCTACTTTCACCAACATATCTTTCAACACAAACGTCGGTTTTGGGTTTTTTTGCCCGTACGGCTCAAAGTCCTCAAGTATCCCCAACAGCTCAAAATCAATAGCCTCAGGCTCTATCTCGCCGAGATTTTCATCGTGAAGTTTGCCGCTGTCCAGACGCAATTCGTTGGTTGATTTGATGATACTTTGGCGAAATTCCTCAAGATTTTCCTGCGCCAACAGCACACCCGCCGCTCCAAAATGCCCGCCAAAACCAAGCAGCAGACGCTCTTGTTTGGCTATGAGGGCGAGTATGTCCACGCCCGCCACGCTTCTCGCACTCCCTTTGGCTCTGCCCGCCGTCTGCGAAAATACGATAGAGGGTTTTTTGAACCTTTTTGTAAGCCTTGAGGCGACTATTCCGATGACGCCCTCGTGCCACTCCTCGCCCCAAACTACGATGATGCTGTCCTCTTCGTGCACAAACTCCAATGACGCTTCAAAGAGTGTGCGCTCCTCCTCTTTCCTGCGTTCGTTGATGGCGACTATCTCCTCAAGCCTTGCCAACGCCTCCAGACGTGAGGTTGAGCGCAAAAATCCGTATGAAAACAGTGCGTCCTCCATGCGTCCTGAGCTGTTCAAAAGAGGCGAGATAAGGAACGATATATCCTCGCTCTCAAAGTGCTCTTTTTTGAAAACTTCACGTATCGCCACAAAAGCAGGGCGCTGCGAGCGGTTCAAGAGCCGAAGCCCACTTTTTGCCATAGTGCGGTTGATGTCTTTCAAGTCCATCATATCGGCGATGATAGCGATAGCGAGCAAGTCTAAAAATTTGCCAAGTTCGTATTCGTATCCGCACACCTCTTTTATCGCTGCGATGAGATACCACGCCACTTGTGCGCCGCATATCTCTTCTATCGGAAACTCGCAGTCGCTCTGCTTTGGGTTGATGATGGCGAAAGCTTTGGGGAGTATCGGCGGGGGCGTGTGGTGGTCGGTGATGATGAGGTCAATGCCACGCTGCGCACATATTTTCGCCGCTTCCACAGCGGAGATACCGTTGTCTACAGTGATGATAACGTCTGCTTTTATCCTATCAAGTATTTGCGGATTTAGTCCGTATCCGTCCGAAAAGCGGTTGGGTATGCAGACATCATAACCCACGCCCAAATCATCAAAAAACTCGCTCATTATCACAGACGACACGACGCCGTCCACATCGTAATCGCCGACTACGACTATCTTCTCTTTTTTTTCTATGGCGGCTTTGATGCGAATGGCGGCTTTTTCTATATCTTTGAAAAGAAACGGCGAGGGAATGAGAGAGAGTTTTGTGTGGCTGTCCCCTTCAAAACGTTTTCTCAAAAGCTCGCTAACTGCCTCTTTGTTTAACCTAGCCATTGTTTTTATGCTTCATAGAGGCATCTACAAAAGCTAAAATCACCTCATTTGGGCTTGTAAGACGTGATGTGAACTCAGGGTGAAACTGCACACCCAAAAACCACGGGTGATTTTTCAGCTCCATAGCCTCTATCAACCCGCCGCTCTCGCCTGAAACTTCAAAACCTTGCTCTTCTATCTGCTTGCGGTATGCAGGATTTGCCTCGTATCGGTGGCGGTGTCGCTCTTTTATCTGCTCTTTATCGTGATAAACAGCCCTTAGAAGCGAGCCTGCTTTCGTGTTACACTTGTAAGAACCCAGCCTCATCGTCCCGCCGAGCGGACTTTGGACGGTTCGCACCTGTTTCAATCCCGAACTGTCGTTGAACTCGTCTATAAGATAGATGACGGGATTTTTGCAAGCCTCGTCAAACTCCGTAGAATTCGCACCTTCAAGCTTCAGTACATTTCGGCAAAACTCTAAGATAGAGAGCTGCATGCCAAGACAGATACCCAAATATGTTATTTTGTTTTCTCTGGCGTATTTGATAGCGCACACCTTACCTTCAATGCCTCTCGTGCCAAATCCTCCCGGCACCAAGATACCGTCCACGTCATTTAGTATTTTTTCTGAGCCTTGCTCTTCTATGGACTCGGCGTCTATCCACTTGAGATTTACTTTTGAGTCCAGATGAGCGCCTGCGTGAATGAACGACTCCGTGAGCGATTTGTACGACTCTTTGAGGTCAAGATATTTGCCGACAAAGCCTATCGTAACCTCATCTTTTGGGGCTATGACTCGTTTCACAAGCGTGTTCCACGTTTCCATATCGGGGTCTAAGTTTTTGAGCTC
>JAITNC010000100.1 GCA_031290675.1 Campylobacteraceae bacterium
CCGCCGTCATTGCGAGAGAGCAAAGCGGCGTGGCAATCCATATGATAATAGTACAAATAATAAATATAATATAAATATATAGTGATGTATTTCATATTTTTTAAGTTATTTTGCGTAAAAAGTAGAGCTGAGATTGTTACGTCGCTTCGCTCCTCACAATGACACAAAGGGGCAAAGAAAACCACCCCGTCCTTCGGACACCCCCTCCACAGGAGGGGAATTAGTGAGCGAGCGTGGCGAAATTGCAACGATATTAGCATGCAAAAAAACAAGCTAAAAATTGTAAAAGACTGGATTGCTGAGCATACCAAATTTATGTTTATATGGCGTAGATATTTTGCGTCAAGACGAGGCAAGGAGTGAGCCTGCTAGGAATAATACATACTAGTATATGACGACGCTGGCGAACGAGTAACGATGTATTGGCACAAAAGAGCACGCCAGAAAGCATAAAAGGTGGGTTAGGAAATATAAAATTTATAAAAGCCCTTTTTTTACTAGTTGCCCCCTAAACCCCCACGCTCTTCTCGCTTCCTGTACATCTGCTATATCTATATCGCATATGAGCATCTCCTCGTTGTCGCCGAGGGATTCTTCTACGATGCCGTTTGGAGAGTACAATGCACTGTCGCCGTAAAAGTACCAAGAGTGCGTTTTGTCTTTGAAGTTGCCTATTCTATTGACACGCAGGATATAGACGTTATTTAGAAATGCACGTGTTTTTAACAATTCGTTCCATCTGTTGTGAGATTCAAAAGTGCTGACACTCGGCACCAAAACCACATCTACTTTTTTCTTTTGCGCTTGAAGCCACAAGGTATCAAAATGTATGTCAAAGCCGCAAATAACGCTCATTTTCAACCCTTCGTGAGTAAAAACAGGTATCTGCGTATCTTTGCCCTCATTTGCGAAAAATCTCTCCTCGTCCCAATGTTTGTAATTTATCAAAAATCTTTGCTCGTAAAAAAACGACATATTGGGCGTGATTCGTGTGGTAACTTTGTAGAGCTTCTCTTTTTTGTACAAAACTATGGGGGCTATTATCGTGATATTGTAGTTTTTGGCGAGTTTTTTTAGCACTGTGAGTTTGTGTTCGGATTGCTCTTTTATCATAGAGATGGGAATCCGCTCAAGCTCCTTGAAAAAGCTGTTTAAGACGTATTCGCCGAGCACTACGAGACTTATGCCATTTTTGACACAAATACGCACGTAATAATCAAGCTTAGCCTCGCTCATAGGCAGCGTCTGGAGCTGCAAAGCCGCTATTTTGACGCTCATCAAAGCTTCTCGTTTGACAGCGTTTCAAACTCTTGTTTTGCGCCCTCCAAAAGTTTTGACGCCTCTTTGAGGATTTTCACACCCTCTTTGTAGTACGCCATACTCTCTTCTAATGCCAAACTTGGCTCGCTCAGCTTCTCTAAAAGCTCTTTGGCTTTTTCAAGCTTGTCTTCAAATTTTTCGCTTTTAGCCATTTAAAACTCCTCTTCCAAAGCGTTTTTTACATATGTGTCAAATTTATCATACTCAACCAAAAAAGCGTCGTGTCCGTAGTCGCTGTCTATACATCTGTACTCAACCTTGTCGCCTCTGCCAAGCGCTTCTATCGTGTCTTTGATGCTCTCAAGCTCTTCGGGCAGCATCAAAAGGTCATTTTTGAAGCCTATCAGGTACAGTTTCGCCTTGATGAAACTAAGGGAGTCGCTCAAAGACTCATAATTTCGTGTCGCATCAAAAATATTCATCGCTTTGATGATATAAAGATAGCTCAAAGGGTCAAACCGTTTGGAGAAGTTATAGCCGTTGTACTCCATATACCGCTCTACTTGAAATCTGCCGAAAAGCTCGTACAGACCGTCTGTTTCTACATAATTTCGCTCAAATTTCCTGCGCATTGAGTATGGGGATAAAAAGCTGATATGACCTGCCATTCGCCCCAGAGCCAGACCCAAAAGCCCCTCCTCTTCAAAATCGCCTTTTTCATACTGACCGTTTTTGAAGCGAGGGTCGTTCAACACGCCGTCCATAGCTATCTTGTTGAACGATATAGCCCACGGAGAGGTGGCGTAAGTACCCGCCAGCAAAATCGCCCTTGAGGTAAAATCGGGGTATTCTATGGAGCAGCAAAGCGCCTGCATAGCGCCCAACGAACCGCCGATGATAGCGTGCGCCTTTTTGATGCCGAGTTTGGCGAAAAGATTTTGCTGAGCGCGAACCATATCGCTTATCGTGATGACAGGAAACTTCAATCTATAAGGCTCGTTTGTAGAAGGGTTTGTAGACATAGGCCCCGTCGTGCCGTTGCAGCCGCCAAGTATATTGACACAAATGACAAAATACTTGCGCGTGTCTATCACTTTGCCGTCGCCTATAAGAATGTCCCACCAGCCCGTTTTGTTGTCATTTTCGTACCGTCCTGCCGCATGCTGCGAGCCTGTGAGGGTGTGGAAAACGACAACGGTATTTGTGCGTTCTTTATTTAATTCGCCATAACTTTCGTACGCTACATCGTAAGATTCCAATATTCGCCCACTCTCTAAATACAGCGGCGAGTTAAAATGTTCAATCTTTTGGTTTATAATCAACTTACGACCTTTGCGTATATTTACTCTTTGATACGATAATTTGGCGCTTCCTGCGTTATGATGACATCGTGCACGTGGCTCTCTTTGAGTCCTGCGCTTGTTATCTCTACAAATTCGGCTTTTTCTTGAAACAGAGTGATATTTCTAGCACCCACATAACCCATAGACGAGCGAAGTCCGCCTATCATTTGGTGAATCACATCTTTGATAGTGCCTGCGTACGGAACTCTTCCCTCTATACCCTCAGGTACGAGTTTGTCGGCGGCAGTTCCTTCTTGGAAATATCTATCCGTGCTGCCTCTCGCCATAGCGCCTATGCTGCCCATACCTCTGTATGTTTTGTATTGTCTTCCTTGAAAGATGATGAGCTCTCCGGGGCTTTCGTCTGTTCCGGCGAGCAAGCTTCCTATCATAACACAGCTCGCACCTGCCGCCAGCGCTTTGGCTATATCGCCCGAGTATTTGATACCGCCGTCAGAGATGACAGGTATGCCGTATTTGCGTCCTACAGCCGAACACTCATCTATAGCGTATATCTGCGGAACGCCCACTCCGGCTACTATTCTTGTTGTGCAGATACTGCCCGGTCCTATGCCGACTTTCACGCCGTCCGCTCCAGCTTTTATCAAAGCTTCGGTAGCTTCTGCTGTGGCTACATTGCCGGCGATAAGTTCTATGTCAAATGTGCTTTTGATATCTTTGACCGTGTCTATGATACCTTTTGAGTGTCCGTGAGCGGAGTCAAGTACGAGTACATCAACTCCTGCGTCTATCAGGGCTTTGGCTCTATCAAGCTGATTTACGCCGATAGCCGCTCCGACTCTCAGCCTGCCAAAACCGTCTTTATTTGCGTTTGGGTACTCTTTGCGTTTTTTCAAATCTTTTATCGTGATAAGTCCTTCAAGTTTGCCATCAGAACTTACTATAGGTAGTTTTTCTACTTTATTTGTGTTAAAAATCTTTTCAGCTTGGTCAAGACTGATACCTTTTGGGGCAGTAATCAAAGGTGGTTTTGTCATCACGTCAGCGACTAAGCCGTTGAAGTTTGTTTCAAAACGCAAGTCGCGATTTGTCAATATACCTATCAGGACATTGTCTTTATCTACGACAGGAACGCCTGATATTCTGTATTCGGACATGATATCAAGTGCGTCTTGTATCTTTTGCTCAGCTCTGATGGAGATAGGGTCATATATGATGCCGCTCTCGCTTTTTTTGACTCTTCTGACCTCTCTGGCTTGCGACTCTATGTCCATATTTTTGTGGATAATGCCGATACCGCCGAGTCTTGCCAACATAATGGCAGCACGATGTTCAGTTACAGTATCCATAGCGGCTGAAACGATAGGGATATTTAAAGAGAGATTGCGGGTCAATTTTGTGGAAATATCAACCTCTTTTGGCAAAACCTCCGAATACTGCGGGACTAACAGCACATCTTCAAACGTTAAAGTTTTTGCGCGAATTTTCATTTATAATTTTCCTTTGTTAAGTATTTTTTCTAAACTCAAGGCACCGTCAAGCAGCGTCTGCTCGTCGTAGTGCTTCGCCACAAACTGAACTCCTATCGGCAATCCTGCATCGTCTACGCCTATCGGCAGCGATATGGCGGGAACGCCGCAAAGATTTACTCCTATCGTGTAGATATCGCTCAAGTACATCTCCAAAGGGTTGCTTATCTGCCCAAACTTGAACGCTGTAGTCGGCGTCACGGGAGTGAGTATCAAATCGGCCTCTTTCAGGATGTTCTCATAGTTTTCTTTTATCAAATGTCTTACTTTTTGCGCTCTGATGTAGTATGCGTCATAATATCCGCTGCTTAGCACGAAAGTACCGAGAAGTATGCGGCGTTTGACCTCATCGCCAAATCCTTCACTTCTGGTTTTCACGTACATATCTTTCAAGCTCCCGCCCTCTACACGCCTGCCGTATCTGACACCGTCAAAACGGCTCAAGTTCGCGCTCGCTTCGGCTGTAGCGATGATATAATAAGTCGCCACATCGTACTTGGAGTTGAGCATATTTTTGTAGATGACCTCGTGTCCTGCGTCTTTGAGAGCTGTGAGCGTGCTTCGCATAGCCTTTTGTATTTCAACGCTCGCACCCTCCATAAAGTTTTCAATGACGGCTATTTTTAGTTTGCGGTTTGGGTTGAGATGAGGGGCTATGAGTGTGTGAGCCAATTTCGCACTTGTGGAGTCTTTTGGCTCGTGTCCTGCGATAATATCAAACAAAATAGCCGCGTCCTCAACGTTTTGCGTGATAGGCCCTATCTGGTCAAGCGAACTTGAAAACGCCGTCAAACCGTAGCGGCTGACTTTGCCGTAAGTCGGTTTCAACCCTACGCAGCCGCAAAATGCCGCCGGCTGACGGATACTTCCGCCCGTATCGCTTCCAAGAGCGGCTATGGCTATGCCGCCTGCGACCGCACAAGCGCTTCCGCCGCTGCTGCCGCCCGGGACTCGCTCATTGTCGGCGGGGTTTAGCGTTTTGCCGTAAAATGACGTAGCTGTCGTACTTCCCATAGCAAACTCGTCCATATTTGTCCTGCCAAACGGGCTTAAATTTGCCTTTGACATATTTGTTATAACGGTAGCGTTGTATGGGGCGACGTATCCTTGCAGTATCTTTGAGGCGCACGTAACGCTCCAGCCTTCTACTTGGATATTGTCCTTGACGGCTATGGGTATTCCCTCGCCGCTCGTGTTCAACCCCTCGCCCGTGAGCTGTTCTATGTATGCTCCGAGAAATTTTTTCTCTTCTATCTTTTTGGCAAGAGAGCTTCTTAACTCTTTTATCTCATCTTTGTTTAACTTCAAGGCTTCTTTTAGTGTTATCAACTCTTCTCCTTCAGCTTTTTTGTTCTTAAAGCGACAAAAAATATCCCTATAGCGATAGCGGCGAATATTATCGCGATCATTATCACAACGTACAATGATGGCATTGGAGCGCTCAAATCAAACATTTATGACGCTCTCACAGCGAGGACACAAACACTCTTCGCTTGCCGCTCGAAATTTCCAACATCTTGGGCATTTTTTGTCTTTTGCTCTCGTGATGACAAAATGCTCTTTATCTACGTCAAATTCGCCCAAAACTTCGCCGAGCGGAACTTGAACTATCTCGCTTACCGTAAACCAATCCTCAGCGTCAGAGCCCATTTTGTCAAGCTCGCTTGCTTTTGTGGCGAGGTTTAACTCAAGCGTTGATTTGATGATTTTCTCTTTTTTCAGTCTGTCTATTATCTCAAAAAACTTCTCTCTCGCCAAGACTAAAAACTCTGCGTCCGCGTCCGAACTTACACCCTCAAGCGGCGTGTACTCAACATCAAAAACATCTTCTCTGCCTCGCTTGATGATACTAGGAGCGTACTCCATTATCTCATCAACTGTATACGTAAGCACGGGTGCTGTGAGCGACAACATAGCCTCAAGTATCGTAGCCATCGCACTTTGTGTCGCACGACGTGATGTGGAGTTTTTGGCGTCGCAGTAGAGTCTGTCTTTGCTGATATCCATATAAATACCGCTAAGCTCGGTCGTAACAAAACTGTTCAAAAGTGAGTAACCCTTCAAAAAGTCGTACTTGTCAAAAGCCTCTTTTGTTTCGTCAAAAACTTTTTTCGCCGTAAAGAGTATCCATCTATCAGCAGCTCCAAAATCTTCACTCTTTGACAAAACTTCCAAATCGTCAATGGAAGCGAGCAAAAATCTAAAGGTATTTCTTATCTTTCTGTACTGTTCGGAAACTTGTTTGATGATATTTTCACTTATTCTAAGCTCTGTAGAGTAGTCGCTCGTAGCGACCCAAAGCCTCAATATCTCAACGCCGTATCTTTTGGCGACATCGGCAGGGTCTACGCCGTTGCCTTTGGACTTGCTCATCTTTTCGCCCTTCTCATCAACTGTAAAGCCGTGAGTTAGGATGTTTTTATAAGGAGCGATGCCATTTACAGCGACACTTACCAAAAGTGAGCTTTGAAACCAACCTCTGTGCTGGTCGCTTCCTTCCATATACATATCGGCTGGGTATGCGCCGGCGTCGTACTTGGGCGACTTCAGGACGGCTCTCCACGTACTTCCGCTGTCAAACCAAACATCTAAAATATCTACCGTTTTTTCAAGCTCGTCAGGGTTTAACTTGGAATTTGCGCTCAAGAGGTCTTTTATCTCTCTGTCCCACCAGACATCAGCGCCAAATTCGTCAAAAAGTTTCGCTGTGTTTTCCAAAACATCTTTATCGTATATAACTTTGCCTGTTTTTTTATCTCTGAAAAACGCTATCGGAACGCCCCAATCACGCTGTCTTGAGATACACCAGTCAGGCCTGTTTTCTATCATGGAGTTCAATCTCTTGTAACCGCTGTCGGGATAAAACTTCAGTTTTTCTATCTCGCTGAGGGCTTTTTGCCTCAAAGACGAACCTTCTTTGGCCTCGTCCATAGCGATAAACCACTGCTTTGTAGCACGATATATGATAGGCGTATGCGTTCTCCAGCAGTATGGATAAGAGTGCGTAAACTTGGAGCATTTAAGCAGTGAACTTCCCAAAAGTTCCAAAATCTTCTCGTTCGCTTTAAATACATGCACGCCCACAAACTCTTCTGGATGTGGAAGCAGCTTTTCACGCACGACAGTTGCGTCATATTTGCCGTCCTCATCAACAGGCATGATGGTTTCTATACCATAAACAAGCGAGATTTTATAGTCATCATCGCCATGACCCGGAGCAGTATGCACAAGACCGGAGCCTCCGTCCATCAAGACGTGAGGAGCTAAAATCAATCGTGATTTTCGTCCGTTTAGAGGGTTTAGCGCATGCGTGTTTTCAAGGATAGAAGCTTTAAATGTTTTTTTGATAACTCCGCTTGTGATGCCAAGCTCTACCAAAGCTTCAAGGCGAGGGGCAGCGACTATAAGCCCTTCGCTTGTGAGGACATAATCCTCCTCAGGGTTGAACGCGATAGCCATATTTGCAGGCAGTGTCCACGGAGTTGTTGTCCAGATGAGTGCCTTCGCACCGCTTATCTCAAGCCTCTGTAGCGCATCTTTGTCCAGCTCAAAAGCCACAAATATAGAGTAATCCTCTTTGTCTTTATACTCTACCTCAGCCTCCGCTAGCGCACTTCTCGCCGCCCACGACCAAAAAACAGGCTTGCTGCGCTCTACCAAAAGACCTTTTTGCGCTATGTCGCACAAAGCTCTGTATATATCCGCCTCAAACTCAAACTTCATCGTCAGGTACGGATTGTCCCAGTCGCCCACAACGCCGAGGGATTTGAACTCCTCTTTTTGTATCTGCACATATTTTTTGGCGTGTTCTCTGCAAAGCTCTCTAAAAGCGGACTTGCTCATAGCGTCTTTTTTCTCTTTGCCGATAGCCTTCTCCACCTGCTGCTCTATAGGCAGCCCGTGACAGTCCCAACCCGGTACATATCGTACATTTTCGCCGAAAAAGTAGTGAGTTTTGACGATAATATCTTTCAGGATTTTGTTTAGTGCGTGTCCCAAATGGATATTTCCGTTAGCGTAAGGCGGGCCGTCGTGAAGGTTGAAATTTTTGGCGCTCGCAGTGCGTTTGCGTTTCATCTTTTCGTAAACATTTCTGCTCTCAAACCACTGTTTATAGCGTTTCGGCTCATTTTCGGGAAGATTTCCCCTCATAGGAAACAGAGTGGCAGGCAAGAGGAGTGTGTCCTTGTAGTCCATTGTGTGCTTTTTCTCCTTAATAAATGTGAAGTGTTAGAAGTTATAAAATTTGACAATATTAGCTAAAAACTATTTAAGAAGCTCTTACATACAAAAAGATATTGAATTTATCGTGCTTTCGCGGCGACAATGGCTATCAGCTCATCTGTCAGTTTATAGAGTTTTTGAACTCCGTTTTCCAAAGTATAGTAGTGAATGATATAAAAAACGAACAGCACACTAAGCAACACGCTGAGGGCAATCGTAGCGTAACTTGAATATAAAAGCAACATCACAACGCTTATCATATCGCACAAGGCGACAAACATCGTCACCAAAAGATGAATCAACCGCTCGTGCTGAAAATACCCAAGCCACCTTTGGATATCCGCCACGTCCTCTTTGCTGACACTTTTGGAACTTGACAGACGCTCCGCCCAGATGATTTTAG
>JAITNC010000103.1 GCA_031290675.1 Campylobacteraceae bacterium
AAAATCAAATCAATCTTATTTCAAAGGAGACAAAATGAGTAAATTGTTTAAGCTAATATTTTTAGCTTTATTATCAGCCTTTATAATTGGCTGCGGACACCACAGTGGAGGTTCATCATCAAAGAGTGATAACACAACTCTTGGAGATGACAATACAAGTACTATTGATGACAATAGTACAAAAGACGACAATGGTACGACTGATGACAACAACACTACAGAAGACAACTTAACTGCGATAGAGAAGTTTGTGTCTGACTTCCCAGCTTTTGATGCTGGAGGAAAGACTATTATCAATAGCTATATGAGTATACGCTACAAAAATATTTCCGAGGACGAGGCAAAAGCTGTCAACACGACTTTGACAGGAGTCAAAGACTTTACCTATGATGATTATAGCGATGACTATATTATCCTCTATGTTTATTATCCAAATTATGACATCACGGATAAAAATCTAACTTCAGCTGATGCTGAGATATTTTTTTATAATGATGAGTGGACATCACAGTTCTTTTTAGATGCTGCCAATAGAACTATAGCTTATAGTGAGCCTGACGATATCTTTGGCGCTGTGAATGCCAGTATCAGTTCTGTAGAGTTTGAAATCAATAATGGGGATGATGTTGATATGAGTGCCGAGCATGCTGCGTATTATCATCAACTCTTAGATAGTGGAGTATTTGAAGAGGCGGATTGTTATAGTGATGATGATACATCTTGGAGTTGTTATAAAGGTGACGGAACTTTCTATTATGCTTGGGATGCAAGCAAAAATTATTTCTATTGGTACAAAGGCACAACTGAACCTTGAGTACAAACTCATAACACATTTACGGTAAAGACAAGCAGGGGCGGAAATCCGCCCTTGCTTATCGTACAAAAACACACCATTTTTTGTGTTATGACATCTGTAAAGCCAAAAAACTTGTTGTTTTTGCTCCATCCCGTCATTGCGAGTTTGCGCCAGCAAATGTGGCAATCCACTCTTATGCCATACAATGTAATACAAAACCACATCCGCCCGTCATCGTGAACAAAGTGAAGCAAATCTATAATAATAATGACACAAATAGGCAAAATGTTGATTGCCACACTCGAGTACTGACCCTTAGCTTGGTTCATCTCTTCGGCTCACCGCAATGAGAGAGGAGGATTATACAAAGAGATTTTTATACTTCTCTCTCAACACTCTTTTATCAGTTTTGCCGACGCTTGTTTTGTCTATCTCATCTACAAAATGTATCTTCAAAAGCATACTCTCTCTTGCTATAAGTCCGTTTTTGATGACCTCTTTCGTGTGCGTTATGAGCTCTTTCTCAAGAGTTTTTTTATCATCTGCTTTTTTGGATACCACAAGCGCCATAGGCCGCTCGCCCCACTTCTCGTCAGGTATAGCGACAACAGCGACTTCAAAGACAGACGGGTGTTGATGTATGATATCTTCAAGTTCTAGCGATGAGACCCATTCGCCACCTACTTTTATGATATCTTTCGCTCTGTCTGTTATCTTGAAATAACCAAGCTCATCACAGTTGGCGACATCTCCCGTATGCATATAGCCGTCTCTCCAAAGATTTTCCGAATTTTTTTGGTCTTTAAGGTAACCCATAGTGAGCCAAGGAGCGCGCACAACTATCTCGCCTGTGTTTTTGCCATCGTGTACGACTTCGTTCATATCCTCATCTACTATCTTCATATCTACAAGTGCGAGAGTTTTGCCGGTTTTGGTTCGGATTTTTGCCTGCTCTTGATTGTCTTTTTTTAACATCTCTTTTGTTAGTCTTGCCAATGAGAGAATAGGACAGGTTTCGCTCATGCCATAACCAACAAACAAGTCTATACCCCTCTCAAGTCCCGCTATAGCCAAAGACGGCGACAAAGATGCACCGCCGATGATGACTTTCCAGCGGCTCAGGTCAATCTCTCCGATTTTCGGTGAGTTTAGCAGCATGTGCAATATAGTAGGCACACAGTGCGAAAATGTTACATTCTCTTTGTGTATCAGCTCAAGTAGTACATCGGGTATATATTTGCCCGGATAGACCTGTTTCACACCCATAAAAGTCGCTATATACGGAAAACCCCAAGCGTGTACGTGGAACATCGGAGTGATAGGCATATAAACATCTTCCTGGTTGAAATTGGCGTGCAGTGTATACGAAGAGAGGCTGCTTATAACGCCAAGAGTATGAAGTACCAACTGTCTGTGCGTGAAGTGTACGCCTTTTGGCATACCTGTCGTGCCTGTCGTATAAAATGTAGTCGCCCTTGTTTTCTCATCAAAATCAGGAAAATCAAATGTATCATCAGCGCTTGAGAGCAGCTCTTCATACTCGCCCACAAACGGGATAATACTCGCCGCCGTTTCGTTGCCGTCAGATATAAGCACATAGTCGTTTACAGTGTCTATCCTGCCTCTTATCTGCTCTATGATAGGCACAAAATCACTGTGTATCATCAATATATCATCTTGTGCGTGGTCTATCGTGTAGAGTATCTGCTCGGGGCTCAGCCTGATGTTTACCATATGCATCACTGCGCCTATCATCGGAATGGCGAAATAACACTCAAGATATCTGTGTGAGTCATAATCCATGATGGCGACCGTGTCGCCTTTTTTGACGCCGAGTTTTGTTAGTGTGTTAGCAAGCTTGCAAACACGTTTTCTAAAATCCGCATATGTCATACGAAAACTGTTTTTGTAAACTATCTCTTGCGTCGGGTCGTACGCTACGGGAGTGTAGAGAAGCTGTTTTATCAAAAGTTGGTAGTCAAAATAGTTTGGGGTGGGGGCAAAATCAAGCATATCATTCCTTGAAAGTAGGATAAAAGTAGAGAATATTTTATAATGTTAGAATATAAAGTTTGTTTAATTCGCTCTATATTTTTATATTTTTTCTTTTACTGCCGCCGTAGAGCTTGCCACACGTTCTTTTGGTGAAAAGATAAAGAAAAACACGAACGATACGATGGTCGCCACCAAAGATGTGAGCAATACGGATAGTGTGGCTTGGTCTGCCCCACTGTCTGAGTACGCAAGTTTGGATATAAGTATGGACATCGTAAAGCCCACGCTCGCCACCAATCCTACGCTAAATATCTGCGTCCACGTGAGGTTGCTCGGCTTCCTTGAAATACCAAAAAAGTCAAGTACAAACGTGAAAACAAATATACCGAGCGGTTTTCCGATAAACAGCCCGAGCGATATTCCCCAAAAAACTTCATTGAACTCAAACCCTTTTTCTATCCGCACACCGGCGTTTGCAAGGGCGAAAACGGGCATTATCAAAAATGCGCTCAAAGGGTGCAAGTAGTGCTCAAGTCGCACAAGCGGGCTTTGAACCTCGTCGTAAGCCTTGGCGACTATTTCCAATGCGTTGTTTTGTTTTGCGTTCAAAAGTACTTGCTGAGAGTCCTGTTTTGGGGCATTTGAGTAAAATACATTTACAGCCAAGCGCAAGTGGTCTAAAAATCCGGTCGTGCTTATCTTTGAGCGGATAGGTATAGTAAAAGCGAGCATGATGCCCGATATCGTGGCGTGGATACCGCTTTTGTAGAAAAAGTACCACAATATAATCCCACCCAAGCAATACACAGTGAGCGTTTTAACGCCCAAACGGTTGAGCAAAAATAAAACCAGCGTCATACACACAGCTAGCGTCAGATAAAAAAACGATATGCCCTTTGTGTAAAAAACAGCGATAACCAAGATAGCGCCTATGTCGTCAGCGATAGCCAAAGTCACCAAAAACACTTTTAGTTTTATCGGAACTCTGCTACCGAGCAACATCAAAATACCAAGTGCAAAAGCCGTATCTGTACCCATAGGAATGGCAAATCCCCGCTCGCCGCCGCTTCCCCACGTACAGTACAAAAATATCACTATAGGAACTACCATACCGCCCACTGAGGCAAATATAGGCGAGAGGGCTTTTTGAAAACTTGAAAGCTCTCCTACTAACAATTCACGCTTTACTTCAAGTCCGACCATAAGAAAAAATAGAGCCATAAGAGCGTCATTGACCCAAAAGTGCATATCTTTTATAAAGTGGAGATTTCCTACGTAGATACCAAACTCAAGATGCCACAAAGCGAAATATTTTTCAGACAAATAGGGTGAGTTAGCAGATATCACAGCCAATACTGCAGCTATAAATAGCAGTATTCCGCCGAATGATTCTTGATTTACGAACTCATAAATAAAGTTACCGACTTTCTTAGTGGAACCTTTATTTCCTATACCTAAAATGCTCACCTGCTTGACCTTCAAAGTAAATATATATTTTAAGAATTATATTGTTTTTTAGCTATCATTTTTATTA
>JAITNC010000129.1 GCA_031290675.1 Campylobacteraceae bacterium
TGTCTATCTGCTCTAAAACGCTCTCAAGGCGGCTGATTTTTGGGTTTTTTATCAAATTTTAGCCTTTTGATTTTTTGTGAGAATTATAGCAGATAAAAGAAAAAAATGAACGCAATGACAAAGCGGGGCTTGCGTCCCCGCTCATCTTTGCTTGTCAATGCGTTATGAGTTTATGCTCAAAAGGCACGAATAGGTTGGTTTTTAAAACCTTTATACCAATAGACACCATACTCAGAATATTGATTTTTATTTGCACTCCACTCATAATAATAAGTTCCGTCCTCTTTAGAGCATTTCCAAGATGTGCCGGCTACAGCACAATTTGCCTCCTTAAATACTCCATTTATCAAGAGTTTTTGATAATATGCAGCGATATGCTTGCTCACATCAGCATTGTAGACAATCCAATTTTGTATATAATTGATATCGGCGTTTACAACCACGGCAGCACAATAGTAATTTGGCCTACAAACTGGTTTTACAGCACCGAAGACATTGTCAAACTCGCTATACGCTATCTTTCTGTTTTGAGCCGCTAAATAGAAGTTGATATCTAAAAAATAGTTGCTGTAAACATCTATGGCCGCATAAGCATCGGTTAAATTTACAGGCGGGGTAGCGATATGGTAAGTTGGACTATATACATAGCGGGTATCACGGCCAAAAATGTATTCGCTGACACTAAAGCCTTTAACTCTCGTCAAAGTCGCATTAATACTTGTCAATAACGACTTATCGGTGGTATTATAGTCTACCGTTACAGTATTTATTCCTATACGTGCTCCGCCGTCATAAAAAGCTGGAAAACCAGAGATAAATTTCTCTGCTTCCGTTATGGGCGCAAATCTATCTGTTTCCACAGCAGTTGCAATGTCGCCGCTATAATTTAATTCTCCGCCAACCAAAAAGGCCGGCACTAAAGCTAATAAACTTAGCTTGACTATATTTTTCATTTTTTCCCCCTTCAATATGAAAATTTATCTGTTTTTGTCTTTCAATAAAGACTGTTACTAAAGCTAAAAAAATTTAGCTTAACTATATTCATTTCACCTCCTTATATGTGGGATACCTTATAGATAAAGATTTGTTTGACTATATTTTTCATTTCACCTTCCTTGATGCTTGACTTTTTCCTTAATCGTTGCTGTGATATACCATTGTGTTATAGTAAATGCAGAATAAATATAACGAAATATCTTTGTTATTATTTTAGGATTATTTGCCTCCACCTCTGTATGGATTATATTATTTGCATCATCTTGGAGGGGCGCGGTATCTATGTTGTTTTTTTGAGCTGCTTTGATGCTAAAGTCGTGATACAAACGAAACGAGCGTGGATAAAAAAGGACATCTTCATCTCGTTGAGTGAGCAGAGCGTAATGAAGTATCTCTATTTTGCCGCTTTTTCTTATGTTGATACCCCACCCTGTTTTATGCTGGATATCATCTTGTTTCATCTTGAACGCGAGCGAAATGTCGTTGATACTCTTTTTGAGGTACTTCACGAGGCTCATAATGACAAAACATTGTCTTATATTAAATGTGGCACAAGCGTAGTGAAGCACCTCCGCCTTGCCGCTTGACGCCATATTTATACCCCAGCCCGTATCATATTGAATGTTGTGTTTTTTTATCATCTTAACGTCCTTCCATAAATCAACTTTTGCGCCAATAGACGTAATATCCATTTGCGTACCATTCATAATCAAATTTTCCGTCATTTGTATAGCACAACCAATCAGAGTCTTCTACTATCACGGAACAGTCTTGCTCTTTAAACAGCCCGCTCTTTAAGAGTTTTTGATAATACACAGCGAGCTCTGCGCTCATATCTACATCGTAATTAATCTCAAACGCCACAAAACCGATACTTGCGTTTACAGCACCGAAGATATCGTCAAACTCCCGATAAGAGACCATTCTCTTTGAAGCCAGCAGGGAAAAGTCTATCTCCAGAGAGTCGCTGTCAAAATTGACATAAGCGGAGGCGTCAATCAAATCTTCAGCCTCAATGTCATAATTTGGCTCATACTGATACGAGAGAGTATCGCCGTGAGAATACTCATCAATGATATTGAAGTCTTTAAGTTCCGTCAAAGTCGTATTAACGGCCTTTGTTATGGCATCAGATGCGGGTGCGTACTCTATTCTTACGGAATTTTCCGCTATATGCTTATCTCCGTCATCAAGAGCCGGAAAATCAGCCATAAATGCCTCCGCCGCTGTTATCGCTGCCGTTGGAGCGGCTGCTTGTTCAACGCTTGGCGATGAATCCTCACGACCGACCAAAAAGACCGATAGTGTAACCAAAAAGCCTGCTACCAGAACTAGAAAGATTAATTTCAACGATTTACTCATTTTTTTCCTTTTTTGTAGCGAAGTGTCCCCGTTTTTTTGCCATACCAAATAAAACCACTCACAATCAACCGCCTTTCCGTATTTAGATTGAGTAGATTTTACATCAGTTTTAATTAATTAATTCTTTGGATTGTTTTTTACTTTTAAAGTTTTGATAAATTAAGTAAAAATGTGTGCAAATTAGGGGATTTTAAGGGGATATTTTTTATTTGGGGCTTTATGATAATTCGTAATTCATAATGTGGAATTGAAGAGGCGTATGTGGGCGAAGCCCCCATTGTTATGGCTCCGCCTGCGAAGTAGGCGTGTTTTCTCCTCCTCCGTCATTGCGAGCCGTGTACTCGCGGCGTGGCAATCCATCTTTCTTGTTTTTTCTTTCATTTTTTTGCTTACTCTCTTTCAATGTGGATTGCCACGGTGCTTCGCACCTCGCAATGACGGAGAATAGGCTGAGAGCTGAGATTGTTACGTCGCTTTGCTCCTCACAATGACACAAAGGGGCGTGTGCGGTGCAAAAAAGGCAAAATGCTGGATTGCCACGCTTGGGTACAAGCTCGCAATGACGGAGAGCTGAGATGCTCACGTCTTCGACGGAGCCATGACAATGGGGAGGTTGCAACTCGCAATGGCGGGAGTGGAGAAACACAGATGCTTCGCAAGCGGAGCCATGACAATGGGAGGCTTCGTTCACGCATGACAATGAGGGGGGAGGCTTCGGCTCAGCATGACAATTTGGAAATTGGCTGTAAAATAAAAAATTTTCACTCATTTGAGGATAAACTAATAGTCAATTTATCTTTTTTTGATACAATGTTTATCTTATTAAAAAATTTGGAGGAAACTATGGCACTTTACGACAGAGATTATGCCAAAGAGCAACAGAGCGCAGGGGCTGGACAGCTTGGCGTTCGCAGCAATCTTTCGGCGTTTATCAGAAAAACGTACCAACTTTTTGCCGCTTCACTGTTAGCAGGAAGCGCAGGGGCTTATGTGGGTATGGATTTTGCTTTGCAATTGGCGCAATTTGGGCTTTGGATATTGGTACCTTGGATAGGAACTTTGATAGCTTTGCATTTTGCTAAAAGAGTTAGCGGGTTAAATTATATTCTTTTATTTATTTTCGCTTTCACGGGCGGATTGGTTATCGCTCCTACGATATTTGCGTATGTAGCGATGGGCGGAGCGCAGATAGTCGTAAACGCTTTTGTCTTAACGACGGTAGCGTTTGGCGGACTTAGCGTGTTTGCGATGAATACAAAAAGAGATTTCAGCGCGATGGGCAAGATGTTGTTTATCATACTTATAGTGGCTATCGTCGCTATAGTGTTGAACTTTTTTGTTCAAAGCACGATATTTTCTTTGGCGATTTCAAGCGTTTGCGCTGTTTTGTTTAGTGCATACATTTTGTATGATACCCAAAACATCATCAAAGGCGCATACGAAACACCGATAGAAGGCGCTATCGCACTGTATCTTGACTTTCTAAATCTATTTATTCACTTGCTAAATATTCTTGGTATTTTGAACAGAGATTGATAAAAAAGGGGCGTTGAGCCCCTTTATATTTTTGACGAGAAAAAATTACTTTCTAACAGCTGTTACTTCTATCTCTATCAACCACGCCGTACTCACTAACGCCGCTACTTGAACGACTGAGCGTGTCGGCAGATTTGGCTGTTCTTTTGTGCCGAAAAACTGACGATAACCCTTCATAAAGCCATCAAAATCCAACTTCCCTGATAGCTTCGGGTCGCCTACGAGGAACACTTGCATTTTTATCACATCGCCTATACCCAGACCAAGGCTATTTAAAGTCTTTTCTATGCTTTTGAGCGCACTTATGGTCTGCTCCTCCGTATTGCCGTATGCTGCAAGTGAGCCTTTGGCGGCGTTCGCGTAGATGACCGTCGGCACGGCACCGCTTAGATTGACCACTGTCGCATTTGCGGGTATCTCTATCGCCATCGCTATCGGGAAATCCGACCCGGGCGTCTTGTGGCGAATGACACTCTCAGCATTGGCGCAGAGCGAAGAAAGCGCCAGACACAGCAAAACCCTGCTTATTTTACGATAAAACATATATACTCCTCATCAAAAGTTATTTAGGTATATCTGATACCGAAGCCACATCTTTAAAGTTATTTCCGAAATTTGTACGGACATAATTTACGACTTCAACTATCTGCGCATCTTCAAGATACTCCCTGAAAGCAGGCATACCTCGTAGTCCGTTGGTGACTGTTTCTACTGTCGCTTTCGCTGACATCAAACGAACGTTTTTCACCAGTGAAGGGTACATTCCTGCACCCTGCGCCCCCTTGCCGTCAGGCATATGACAACCCTGACAGCTTGACTTGTACAACTCTTCACCTGCTGTAGCGTCAAACAGTCTTGAACCTATCGTGACGGAAAGCTGAGGGTCTCCGTCGGCGAAAAGCACTGTCGTGAACAGCAATAACGGTAATACCGATTTAAAGTTTCTTATTTGCATACTTAACTCCTCTTAACTTTTAAGCTTTTTTGGCAACAATCGTTGCGTGCAATCTCTTGATTGCGTCGTGAGCAGACAACACCGCACCTTCCATCCAAGCAGGAATGTACGAAGCGTGTTCGCCCGCTAAGACGATACGACCGTCTATTTGGCAGAGATTTTTGTAGTGTTTTTCTCTGCTCTCATCTGTCCATATACCATGACAGCCGTTTGTCCACGGCACACGATGCCAGCCTACAGCGATACCGTTATCAAACTCTTTGCGGTACTGCGGGTGTATCAACGAACCGTACTCAAGTGCGGCGTCAATCATACCTTTCGGACTCATAGCGGTAAACTCATACGCATTTCGTCCCCAGATGTACGCACCCAACAAAACGCCTTTGCCGCCCTTGCCATAATCCGTATTTGGGTAGCCGATACACGAAATAGGTGTATTTGTGTAGCTGATACCGCCGTAAATATCCTCATCTTCCCAGAAGCGGTGTTTAAACTGCAAGCCGATTTTCACAGCAGATTCGTACGGCACAGCGTCTATCGCCTGTTTCATCGGCGCACTTACATTGA
>JAITNC010000212.1 GCA_031290675.1 Campylobacteraceae bacterium
GACTCTTTGAGGTCAAGATATTTGCCGACAAAGCCTATCGTAACCTCATCTTTTGGGGCTATGACTCGTTTCACAAGCGTGTTCCACGTTTCCATATCGGGGTCTAAGTTTTTGAGCTCAAGCGTGTCGGCTATCGGCGTTAAGATGTCTTGTTTTAGAAAATTTAACGGCACTTGATAGATAGTGCTTGCGTCCACAGACTCTATGATGGAGTTGCGCTCCACGCCGCACGAAAACGCCAGCTTGTTTTTCAGCTCTTTGGGCAGCGTCATCTCCGTGCGACAGATGAGCATATCGGGCGTGATACCGATACGCCTCAACTCCTGAACAGAGTGCTGTGTAGGTTTGGTTTTTAACTCCCCCGCGACTTTTATGTACGGAATAAGCGTCAAATGTATGTTGTACGCGCGCTTCCTGCCGACCTCATTTCTCAAAGCCCTTATCGCTTCCAAAAACGGCAAACCCTCTATGTCGCCGACTGTGCCGCCTATCTCTACTATAAGGACATCTTGATTTTTGCCCGCTCGTTTTATCCTCTCCACTATCTCGCCGACTATGTGCGGAATCACCTGTATGGTCTTGCCGAGATAATCGCCCCTGCGCTCTTTTTCTATGACGGTTGAGTAGACTTTGCCTGTCGTGAAATTGTTGGCTTGCGAGAGATTTTCGTCCAAATACCTCTCATAATGCCCGAGGTCTAAGTCTGTTTCCGCTCCGTCGTCAGTCACAAAAACTTCGCCGTGCTCCAAGGGGCTCATCGTACCCGGGTCTACGTTGATGTAGGGGTCTGCTTTCAAGATACTCACTTTCAAGCCGATGTTTTTCAAAAGGGTAGCCAAACTCGCCGCCGCAATGCCCTTGCCAAGCGAGCTTAGAACGCCGCCTGTAACAAATATATACTTCGTTTCGCACGCTGATGTCATAATCTTTCCTCTGTTGTTTTTTTAATGCCAAGATTATAGCCAAGAGAAAGTTAGAAAATTGTTATTGAGAGCACTTTTTGGTTATAATTTGCGCAAAATTTGCTGATTTGATAGATTGTCCGACTTTATTGAGGAGAAGGCGTAAATTTGGAGCCCCCTCCTCGACATTACCAATGTGCCTACTTGACGATGACCGTTACCGAAACTCCGCTTGGTACTGCTACTGTCTCTTCGTATTGATTTGTTGTGATATTTCGTTTTACAGGATAATGACTATATCCTTTAAGTGTTGATGGTTGCAATGTGGGCAGTTTTCGTATAAATTGGAAGTTATTGCCGTCAAATGCGCCCAAAGAAAACGAGCCATCTATCTTTTCGGGATACCCAAAGCCTGAGGGAGAAGAGGTGGCTGGAAATAGCGCTATACTAGCACCCCAACGCTGTACCGCTCGTCCAAGTCCTTCGCCATTGAGCGTTTTGAGGATATTGTTCAGCAGGGTGATAGAGTTGCTACGATCGTTGATAGAGAGTGGTCGAGGCATAGGATACTTTAGCAGATTTTGATAAAAGCCAATGCCATGCTGACGAAGCAAATAAGCCCCAAAACTGCCCGCCACGTGGTAGCTGTTAACGAGTTGGGTGCCGCAATTTTCCCAATCCGTGAAATCGCAATTGTAATGCGCACCACTCAACCAATTATGATAGTTACCATCTCTTATATCGTTGAAATCAGGGGCGATTTGACTGCTGATGACATCCTCCATCATTATCGCCGTCATCTCTTCCAAAAAGATATCATAAACATCATCTTCAGACATCTTGGTATCTCGCTGATAAAAGTTGATCATATGTGTGAGTTCATGGGCTAAGGTGCCGAGCATGATATTTACGCCATCCTGGGCAAGATAGAGCGTTTTGCTGTCTGCGAAAAACACGAGAGCTTCATTGCTGCAATCACCATAGTTACAACCAACAAGAAAATTATTAAACGCCCAAAAGTAACCTACTACACCGGCTGGAAGATCGGTAAAAACTATATTTATGGGTTGGTCTTTCCCGATAAGATTGCTGTAGTTATGCTCTCCCCAAGGCTCTCCGGCTATGCTGACTACCTTGCTATATATATCGTTGGTAAATCTACTGCTGATACTGTCGAGCATCGTTTGCGTAACTTTCGCGTCGTCAAACTCCGCATTTTCAACCCAAACATTGATGGTGCGACCAGCACTTTTGGTCTGCTTTTTGAGAGTTGCTTTGCGGGTTCTTGTCCCTTCATCGACATACCAATTGGCTTGCGCGTTTAGCAGCCAATTTTTTTGAGCTGAGGGTTTTATCGCAAAATGTCGTGAACTGTTCGCCACTTGACGCAGCATCTCTTTTTTGTCAAAATACCTTATGTGGTCCGGTATATCGTTGAAAGTGCTGGTACTCGGCTCTATCTTTTGTGTGATTTCGGTGGCGATAAACTTACCGCTCATAGTGCCTGTAGGAAAAAAGACCGATGAACTTTTCTCATTTGTGAAGACTACCATGATGTCTTTGCCGCCCACATTGGAAAGCGAGATATCAAGGCTTGCGGCGCCGCTTCCTGTGTTTGTATATCGCCAAACTCCAACGCCGCTTCCCGTGTAGCTGTTGCTATCAACGCCGCAATTGCTACCACTGCAATCAGCAACGGATAAAACCGCTTGCGTTATGCCTCCGCCGCCGCTTCCACTACCACCTCCGCAACCAACAATCAAAATAAACACGAAAGACAACGCAAATACCCTATATAGGTTTTTCATAATCACACCTCTGTGCTTTAAAGCAACAAAATATTATTTCATTCTATCACAAATACCTAAATGTTGCTCCCCCTGCTGTATGACTTTGCGCGAAATATCTCGATCAAAAAGTATAGATTATTTGACGACGACTGCCACCGAAACGCCACTTGGTACTGCGACTGTCTCTCTATACTGATCTGCCGTGGTGCCTCCTTTGGTGACATAGTGACCGTAGCCATTAAGCACCGAGGGCTTTTGGGCTAGACGTTGCGTATCTTGAAAACTAATGCTGTCAAATGCGCTCAAGTAAAACTGACCTTCATATCTTTCGGGATAGCCTAAATTTGTCGGCAAAGAGTCAGATGGAAGCAACGATATACCAGCACCCCAGCGTTGTACCGCTCGTCCAAGTCCTTCGCCGTTAGCGGTTTTGATGACATTGTCCAGCAGGGCGATAGAGTTTTGGCGGTCGTTGATACCAAGCGGTCTGGGTACGGGGTATTTTAGTAGATTTTTATAAAAGCCGATACCGTAATGACGAAGCAAATAAGCTCCAAAACTTCCCGCTACGTGGTAGCTGTTGATGTTCTGTCCGTTGCAGTTATTCCAGTCTGTGAAATCACAATTGTAAAGTGCGCCGCTCAACCAAGTACGATAGTTGTTATCTCTTACATCGTTAAAACCCTCGGCGATTTGACTGCCGATGACATCCTCCATCATTACAGCCGTAAGCTCTTCCAAGAAAATATCATAAACGTCGCTGACGGACATCCTCACGTCTCGCTGATAAAAGTTGACCATGTGCGTAAGTTCGTGAGCTGCCACGCTGAGCATGATATTGATGCCGTTTGGAGTAAGATAGAGCGTTTCGGTGTCCGCAAAAAAGACGAGAGCCTCATTGCTGTACTTATAATACGAACTTGTGCGCATATTGTTTAACGCCCAAAAGTAACCCACCACTCCTCCGCCTTTGGAGTTTCTGTCAAAATTGACAAACACTATATCCAAAGGTTGATTTTCGTCGATCAAAGAGTTGCCGTATGCTGAGCCTGTTGCGCCCCAAGGCTCTCCGGCTATGCTGACTACGTTGTTATATACGCTATTGGTAAATTTTTCGCTGATATAATCAAGTGTGGTTTGCGAGATCTTCCCGTCTGTAAACTCGCCATTTTCAACCCAAAAATTGATAGTACGATAGCCGCTTTTGGTCTGTTTTCTGAGAGTCGCTGTATGGATTTCTGTAATCTCTCCGGGCTGAACATACCAAATGGTTTGATTGCCCAAGATCCACTCTTTTTGAGATGAGGGTTTTACCGCAAAATTTTGTGAACTGTTCTCCGCCGCCTGGCGCAGCATCTCTTGCTTGTCAAAATGTCTTATATGGTCAGGTATATCGTTAAAAGTGCTAGCACCTAACTCTATCGTCTCTGCGACTTTTTGCTCTAAAAATTTATCAGGTATGATTTTATTTAAGGGAATGCCGTTCGAGGGAAGAGAGATAGATGAGCTTCTCTCGTTTGTAAAGACTACCGTAACATCTTTACCGCCAACATTTGAAAGCGAGATATCAAGGCTTGCAGTGCCACTACCTTTGTTTGTATATCGCCAAACTCCAACGCCGCTTCCTTTGTAGCTGTTGCCATTGGCACCGCAAGAGATACCATCACAATCATCAACCAACAAAACCACCGGCGCCGCCGCCGCCGCACTTACGCTCGCACTTTCAGCATCGTTGTTGCTTTTGTTATTGTCTTCAATAGTTTCAACACAACCGCTCAGCAAGATAAGCACTGAGGACAACGCAAATGTTTTATATATATTCTTCATGTCACACCCTTTTAGTATTAATAAAAAAAGGATTATACAATATTTTTTGTACATATATAGTTAAATATGTAAATTAAATTAAATTACATTTTGTCCTTAGCGGTGATGCCTATGAGTTTTAGTCCTGTTTTGATGCTCAAAGCCACTATGCTCAACAGTTTCAGGTATCTGTCCTCAAATTCGCTGCCGATTATCTTGTTTTCGTTGTAAAATTTATGCAAAGCCGCTGCCAAAGACTTCAGATAATCCGTCAGTTTTTGCATTTGGCGTGATTCAAACGCATCTTC
>JAITNC010000223.1 GCA_031290675.1 Campylobacteraceae bacterium
ACTTGAAAAAATCGCTCGCTCTCTTGAACGCCCACGCCAAAAAAGCCGTATATATGAGCGTGAAAGTCGGCAAAAGCTTTATCGCCGACGAGCTTTTGAAGCTCATAGGGCGGGAGATAACACCAAGGGCGGATTATATATATGTGGTAAATATGCTCTATCAGATGGGCATAAACGCCAAGGTTGATTTTGTGCCAAAAGAGGACGAAAAATGCTGTATTCCGCCACAAAATGTTGAGGAATATATCAAGTCCATAACTTGGAGTTTGGACACTCTCAGCGGCAAAGAGGAGCAAAAAATACGAGAATACTTTGCCCAATGTCAAAAGGAGGGCAGAGCCCCCGCTTTTAGAAACAACGCTTGGGCGTTTATCTGGTGGGAGAAGTAGCGGGGCTAAGGTTTGCCCGCTTAATCATCTATGGTATTCAAAGCTTTGTAAGCATCGCAGCCTGTTTGCAGCTCAAAATCGCACGCTTTGCCATAGTAATATTTAGCGCCTTGGTCGCCTTGGTCCACACCCTGTCCGTTTTTGTATAAAGCGCCGAGATTGTAGCAGCCTTTGGCGTTTTCGCCCTCGCAAGCTTTCACGTAATACTCTCTCGCTTTTGAAAAGTCTTGCTTCACACCTTGCCCTTTATCGTATAAAAAACCAAGATTTGCGCAGCCTGCTCCGTATCCGCCTTCGCAAGCCTTCTCGTAATATTCTTTCGCCCTGAAATAGTCCTTCTCTACGCCTTTTCCGTTATCGTACAAAAGGGCTAGATTGAAGCAACTTGCCGTATCTCCGCCATCGCAAGCTTTTTGGTAGTGTATAAACGCTTTTTGATATTCACCTTTTTTGTAAGCCTCAAAAGCCACGTCAATACCCTCAGCGAAACAAAATGAAACAGCCAAAGCCAACAATAAACACATCTTTTTCATAACTACATCCTTTTTGAATAAATATAATTATGGGCATTTTACATTTATTTTGGTTAAAAATATATTAAGCCCTGAGATACAAAACTAAAGTCGCAGCCTTAAAATTATAGCGATTTATGGGGCTAAAAATCGCATGTTTTACTTTATGTCTACTCCGTATCATCCATAAGAACAAGATTTGAGCAAGCTGCCCTGTATCCGCCCTCGCAGGCTTTCCCGTAATACTCTTTAGCTTTCAATTCATCTTTTTTCACGCCCAACCCTTCAGTGTAAAAAAGACCAAGATTTGAACAAGCTATCGTATATCCGCCTTCACAAGCTTTCTGCAAATATTCTTTAGCTTTAAGGTAGTCTTTTTTGACACTTTGCCCTTTGGCGTAGAAAAGACCGAGATTGTAGCAACCTTCCATATTTTTATCATTGCAAGCTTTTTCAAAATACACTTTAGCTTTTGCGTAGTCTTGCTCCACGCCCTCTGCTTTGGTATATAAAAGAGCAAGATTGACGCAACTCTCCACTACTTTGGCATTGCAAGCTTTTTCAAAATACTCTTTCGCTTTTGCGTAGTCTTGCTCAACGCCTTGAGCATTTTTGTATAAGATGCCCAGATCAAAACAACTCTCAGCTACCTTACCGTCACAAGCTTTTTCAAAATGCTCTTTAGCTTTTGCGTAGTCTTGCTCCACGCCTCGTCCCTCATTGTATGCAAAACCAAGAGCGCCGCAACCTAACACATCTCCGTCCCTGCAAGCTTTTTCAAAATACTCTTTGGCTTTCAAAAGGTCTTTCTTCCCGCCCAGTCCGTTAGCGTATAAATTGCCAAGACCAAAACAAGCTCCCGCATCTTTGCCGTCACAAGCTTTTTGAGCATACTCTCTAGCCCTAAAATAGTTTTGCTTCGTGCCTTGGCCGTTATAATATAAAGCGCCAAGAGCGCCGCAGGCTGCCATATTTTTGGCATCACAAGCTTGTTGAAAATATTTAAACGCTTTTTGATACTCGCTCGCTTCATAAGCTTCTTTGGCTATGTCCATATCGTCAGCAAAACAAAAGGAGACAATGAGAGCGAGCAATAAACCTATCTTTTTCATAACACACCTTTTTTAATAAATATAATTTAAGTATTTTATATTTGTTTGAGTTAAAGATAGATTAAGTAGTGAAATTATAAGCTCTGTTTTGCCCTCAAGAGCCCTGTTTGTCCAAAGCTTTATAATTATCGCAACCCATTTTGTATTTTAAATCGCACGCCTTGCCGTAGTATTTTTTGGCGTTGTGATAGTTTTGTTTCACGCCTTGCCCATCATTATACAAAAGAGCAAGATTGAAGCAGCCAGCACCGTTTCCGTCATCGCAAGCTTTTTGGTAGTATTCACCCGCTTTTTGGAAATCCCCATCTTGAAAAGCCTCGTTGGCTGCGCTAAAATCATCAGCAAAACAAAATGAAACAAGCAAAATAGACAGTAAGCTTATCTTTTTCACAATCACGCCTTTTTTTGAAAAATATAATTTGAGAATTTTACATTTTTTGAGGTTAAATATATATTGGAAAGCGAAGTTAAAGTCAAAGTTTTTGGCAGATAAAATGATAGGGAATGTTTGTGTTATGACTCAATGAAGCTCATTGTGTCATACTTGGCATAATACTCAATTCGTTGCGACATATCTCGGCGCAAGAGACAATAATACCCTATATCTAAAGTCAGATTTGATTCGATCTGCAATTCTCTTTTTTATGCTTCGCGACACTTTTTAAATATCACCTTATGATAATAAGTTACTTATAAGATTAAAATAAATATAATTTTCAATCAACTTGTTATGACAAGTTAAAACCCCATAGGAGAACATTTTGAAAAAAATGTCCTTGTTTAAATTGTTGTTTTTGGGAAGTTTGTTGAGCGGTGTTGTCGCTCCTGTTTTGGCTGATGAAAGCGCACGAAAGGGCGATCGCATATGCAGCATATAATTAAATTAACAACAATGGTGTTGATTTCATTCTTCTTAATTGGTTGTTCTAATACTTTTATACAATCATCGTACATACGACCACCTGAAGTAAATGATATTTCAACTACAGCCACATTTTCCGTTAGCGAAACAAAAGATTTATCGGATTTTGTATTTGACGGCAATGATGAAAATGCTATGAATTTGGCAGAAGCTATGACAACAGCACTTCAAATCCAACTAACTACAAAAGGGATATTTGATACTTCAGGAGAATACATAATCAATACAAATATTATTTCTTATGACCCGGGTAACGCATTTAAGCGATGGTTGGTTCCCGGATTTGGAGCAACCAAGCTTTCTGTGGAGTGTAGCATAACTGATATCGATGGCAACGAGTATGCAAAAATTCCTGTTGAAGTGTCCGTGCCTGC
>JAITNC010000237.1 GCA_031290675.1 Campylobacteraceae bacterium
AGTAGTGTGGAGGATTTGGCAGAGTTGAGTTCAAAAAATACAAAAAATATTTTTAAAGCATTTAACAAGGCAACTTGAGATAGAATAAAAAGGTCAATATCTCTACATTTAAGGAATCAATATGAAGAAGGTTATCCTCTCGCTAGCACTATGTTTCAACTTATCATTTGCTTATTTCGTTATTGAAGATGACTATATGCACCAAGTTGAGGTGCTGAAAAACCTTGATATTGACCCTACATTTTTGCAAGACCGTATGTTTACCTCCATGAAAGAGGACATCAGTCTTTACAGACAAAAACAGTTTTTGAAGATGCTTGAAAACGGCGCTAAATTTATTCCGATGTTGAGAAATATGATACACGAAGCCGGCATTCCTGACGCTTTTTTGTATATGGCTATGGCTGAATCAGGATTTTCCGTCAAAGCTTACTCAAAAGCGAAGGCTTCCGGACTTTGGCAGTTTATGGCGGCAACTGCAAAAAAATACAACCTTGTGATTGATGATTATGTAGATGAGAGGCGTGACCCTATCAAGTCCACTCAAGCTGCGATAAGATATCTAAATTTTTTACATGCGAGTTTTGGCAAGTGGTATTTAGCGGCTATGGCTTATAATTGCGGCGAGGGGAGAGTTTCACGTGCGATAGAGAAAGCGGGAACGGACGACCTTTATGTACTGCTTGATGAGAAAGCGAAATACCTGCCGAGCGAAACAAGAGAATATATAAGAAAGATAGTCGCTATGGCGTATCTGTCTGAAGACCCGAGCTTTTTGGTTGAAAACGGAGCCGACCACTTTATGAACGGCGGAAATAACAAAAACGTCTTCTCCGAAGTCAAAGTGAGCGGCGGTTCATCTCTCTCTGATGTGGCTGACGCTATCGGTATATCGATGAGCGAGCTTCAGTCTTACAACTTGCACCTGAATTACTTTTTTACACCACCAAACAAAAAAACATATCACATCTATATACCTTATGAGAAAAAACAGCAGTACGCTAAAAATTTTAACCCGGATAAAGTTTCTTCAAAGTTTGAAGTTTATATCGTAGCGCAGGGGGATAATTTTTATAAAGTAGCTAAAAAATACAATGTAGGCTATAAAATCATCAAAGATTTTAACGCTATCAAAACAGACACTCTCAAAAAGGGACAAAAGCTTATTATTCCTCGTTTGGCTAAAGCTAAGACAAATACGATAAAATACTACACTATCAGAGATGGTGATACGCTGACCTCGCTATCTATAAAATACAATCTAAGTGTGGCAAAATTAAAACAGGTAAACAAGCTAAAAGATGAAACAATATATCCTGGACTCAAACTTGAGATTCCTAAAGTACGCTAATCTTTTTGTCGCTGTCGCCTTTCTTTTTGTCGGCTGTGCTCAAAAAAGTAAAACTGTTGGAAGTGGCAGTGGAGAGGTCAAAAACTCGCCCGCCGTTCATCAAGCCACGATGAAACCCTACAAGATAGCGGGCAAGACTTATTATCCTACTTTGGTAAGCACTGGAGATACATTTAGCGGTGTAGCCAGTTGGTACGGCTCTGATTTTCACGGCAAAAAAACCTCAAACGGCGAAGTGTATGATATGCACAAGATGACAGCCGCACACAAAACATTTCCGATGAATACTATCGTGAGAGTTACAAACACAAAAAATAATAAATCCATCATAGTGCGTGTAAATGACAGAGGTCCGTTCGTGAAAAGCCGCATTATAGACCTTAGTTACGCTGCAGCTTCTGCGTTGGACGTGGCGAACGCCGGAACAGCTCCCGTTGTGGTTGAGGTGTTGGGATTTGACGGCAACGCCGAGACAAACGCCAAAGCCGCCGTGGGTAAACAGAGCGTGATTATCAACGACTTTGATGTGCAAATCGGAGCGTTCAGGAGAAGAAGCGGAGCGGAGCTTTATGAAAAAACACAAAACAATCAAAAAAGCGATTATACAGCTGTCATAAAGAGTGATATTTTAGACAAGGAACCTATCTACCGTGTTTGGGTGAGAGGTTTTAGGGGAGAGGACGAAGCTCGTGATTTTATATCGGACAGTAAATATGACGGTGCGTTTATAGTACGGGAGAAGTAAAAATGACAACAATTTCAAGAAAAACAAAAGAGACAGATATAGAGTTGAGGCTCGAGGTTTACGGCAAAGGCGAGGGCAAGATAAGCACGGGAATAGGCTTTTTTGACCATATGTTGGAAGCTTTGAGCAAACACTCATTATGGGATTTACAGCTTGTGTGCAAGGGCGATATACATGTTGATTTTCATCATAGCGTGGAAGATGTCGGCATAGCGATAGGGGAGGCTCTCAAAAAAGAGATATTTCCTGTTAAAAATATAGAAAGATTTGGCGAAGCGAGCGTTCTTTTGGATGAAGCCGCCGTAAATACGACATTAGACCTTAGCAACAGAGCGTTTTTGTATTTTGACTTGCCGCTTGAACATAAGGTAGGCGAGTTTGACGCTGAACTGATAGAGGAGTTTTTCAGAGCCTTAGTAACAAACGCAGGCATCAGTGCACATATAACATTTTTGCGCGGCAAAAACAGACACCATATCATTGAGGCGGCTTTCAAGTCATTTGCCGT
>JAITNC010000047.1 GCA_031290675.1 Campylobacteraceae bacterium
AAAAGTTGAGATGACTGCTCTTTCGCAAGACCTGCTACATTTTGGTCGCTCATACCGACAAATCCCACGTCTTTGCCGCTAAAAAGGGCTAGTCTTGCCTGAGCTCTCTCTACAAGAAGCTGGCTTCTTTTGTTCTCTTGTAAAGAAGCATAAACTTGCGCTTTTGCCTCTTCATAAGTTTTTGGCGCCGGCAATGCCACTCTTGTGAGTTTCAACACTTCATATCCGTTGTCTTTTTTTACTGGTGTTAGGACATCTCCTGTTGAGAGTGTCTGAAAAGCGCTCACATCATACTCTATGGTAGACTCTTTGACGGTTATATTTTTTTGTGCCGCACTCTCGCCTTTTTTGAAAGCAAGATATGTTTTTAGTGCGTCTTTCTCGGCGTTTTTAAGTCGCAAAGCTGCCTCAACTTGAGCTTTTACCACATCATAATCCAAAACTTTCTCATCACTGTCTTTGTAGAAATATTTTATCTCTTCCCAATAAGCTCTGATATCCTCATCGCTCAACTTATCCGTAGAAGATGGAATAAATATACTCTCAAAATAGTAAACTTTCTCGCTCAAAAAGTTGTTTTTATTTGTTTCCCAAAAACTCTCTGTTTCATTGTCGCTTATGCTTATCTCGCTGTTCTCAACCGTAATCGTCGCTACGGACAATCTATCTTGCATAAACATAGCAGAGCCCAATACCTCTTTTTCAAGTTCGCTCACAGGCAAATCCATAACGACAGAGTAGACTTTATTTAAAACGGCCTGTTTTTTTAGCATCTCTTCATAATCGCTTGGTTTAAAACCTGAATTTTGCAAAACTCTGTAATATACATCTTTGCTGAAACTGCCGTTTATCTGGAACTTTTCATCGCTTGTTATCAAGTCTAGCACATCGCTGTCAAGCGCTATAATGCCCATATCATCGGCAAAATTTACCAAAATAGCTTCGTCGATAAGAGCGTTTAAAACAGCTCCGTTAAGACCTATCTGCTTTGCTAGCTCGTCCGTAAGCTCGCCGTTATAAACTGCTGAATTGTAGTAGTTGAAGTAGCTGGAGTATGTTGTTTGAAAAGACTGAATGCTTATCTGGTGGTTGCCCACTTTTGCGACAGATGATGTTCTACCAAGGTTGAAGTCATAAGCTCCCCAACCAACGAAACCAGCGCCCACGAAGGCTATAACACTAATCCAGATAGTGATAATGAGATACTTTTTGTGGTGCTGCATCCAAGTTATCATAAGAAAATCCTTTTTTTACTAACTTCATTATTATTGTTAGGATTTTACACTTAGAACAGTTTAAAATAGCTTAAAATGGGCTAATTTGCGCAATTTTTTACCCTCAAAAAACAAAATTTGTTAGTGTCGGCGTTAGTTTATTGTTTGATCTTATAAAAACTATCTCCATTTTTCATCTTTTGCCAGTAAAAGAACCCTACATGTGTTTTCTATGAGGGCGACATTTTTCGCCATATTGTGGATATCTCTGTCGTATGCGTAGATGCCGTAACCTTTTATAACCATGATATTTGTATTTTTTTCAATAAAATAGCGGCATATCTCAACATCAGCCCTCTCATACCAGTCGTCAAACTGTTTTGGGTCGTAAATGTTTGTTTTGCCTATTCTTTTGGCTCCGAAATAGTCTTTTGGAATGATGCTGTTGTGGCTTAGCGTATAAGCGACCGTGAAGGGCGGCATAGCGTAGCAGACGTACTTGGCTTCGCTTATGTTTTTGTAGATATTGAGATGTATGTCCGTGTCTATGCTCGCCTCATTCCACCTGTAATCTTTCTTGGAGTATATCTCCACGAGGCTGTCTTCGTTAAGTCCGTCAAAAATGGCGGTTTTTTTGTTGATGATAAATTTATCCTGCTCCACTCTTGCGGATATTGAGCCGTGATATATGCCGAAAAAATTTTTCCTGAACATAGAAAGCGATATCTCTCTTATCTCGTCTACCAAATACTTTTGCATAGTTGTTCAACCTTTTTAAAAGCTAAATTGTGTATTATATCCCATAAATTACTTGTAAGAGGAAAAATTGTTGCAAATTCCGCATATTCCCGTTATGTTAGACGAGGTGAAAGCTATTTTTAAGCCGATAAAAGAGGGATATCTGATAGATTGCACGTTGGGTTACGGAGGGCACAGTTACGAGCTTTTGAGCCAAAACAGTTCACTTCATCTCATAGCCTGCGACAAAGACAGCGAAGCGGTGGAGTTTTCACAAAAAAGGCTTGAAAGTTTTAAAGATAGAGTAACGATAGAGCGTCAAGCTTTCAGCTCCATAGTCAAAAAGTACGAACATCTGCCCGTGCGGGGTATCTTGGCGGATATCGGCGTGTCGTCTTTGCAGTTAGACCATAACGAGCGGGGGTTTGGGTTTGACTCTGAGGTACTTGATATGCGTATGGATAAAGAGCAGGTTTTGAGTGCGTACGAGGTCGTGAACCGATACGCGAGAAATGAGCTGGAGAGGATTTTTAGGGATTATGGCGAGCTGAAAGAGTACAAAAAGATAGCCAAACAGATATGCGACAAAAGAGAAAAAGCCCCGATACAAGACGCCAAGACTTTGGCTGATTTGGTGGGCAGGAGAGGGCATTTTAGCGGGCGCAGCGTATCGCCGGCAACGCTCGTTTTCCAATCCATAAGAATAGAAGTAAACAAAGAGTTGGAAGAGTTGGAAAACCTGCTGAGAAGCATACAAA
>JAITNC010000057.1 GCA_031290675.1 Campylobacteraceae bacterium
GGCGTGTGTGGCGCAATAGTTTCCTCAAAAAAACCACCCCGCCCTTCGGACACCCCTCCACAGAGGGGAATTTTAATACCAAATTTGCATAATTTTAACTTTAGCTTTTTGTGTTTAGATGAGGCAGTTTGAAAATTTGGCGAGGCGCATACGCATTGGTATGTAACGAAGCCAAGTTGAAAACAACGAAATATAGGCACAAAAGAGCAAAGTTAAAATATGCAAAAGCTGAGAAAGCTAAGTTTACAAGATTTTAGCGTCAGTTTTTTGCACGCTAACGAGGCGCAAACGAAGCCCGTGAGCGGTGCGTACTTAAACGTACGTGAGCGAGCGTGGCGAAATTGCAACGAATTTAGCGTGCAAAAAAACGAGCTAAAAATTGTAAAAGCCAAGATTTATCACATATAAGGGATTTTGTCCTTGATCTTAGCCCCTTCAAACCCCCGCAGACGCAAACGACAGCTGTCGCAGACGCCGCAAGCTTTGTCCTCGTTTGTGTAGCAGCTCCACGTAAGCTCCAGTGGAACGCCCAATTTTAAAGCCTCTTTGACTATATCTTCTTTAGTGAGATGTACGAGCGGTGTGCGGATTTGGATAGATGTTTGCTTTTTTGTACCCTCATTTACGGCGGCTTCTATCTTTTTGATAAACGCCTCCGTACAGTCGGGATATCCGCTGCTATCCTCCTCTATCACGCCAAGATAAAGAGCCTCAGCCCCCTCTTTTTCGGCGAGTGAAGCGGCTATGGAGATAAATATACCGTTGCGGTACGGCACATACGTGTTCGGGACGCCCTCCTCTACCCCGCCTGTGCGCACGCAAAGACTCGTGTCGGTCAGCGAGGAAGCGCCGATATCTTTGAAAAAATGGGTATCAAAAACGACCTTTTTTGCCCCTAAAGCGGCGGATATTTTCTCAAAACATTCAAGCTCTTTTCGTTCGGTTCGCTGGGCGTAATTAAAATGCAAAGCTATTATCTCATACCCTGCCTTTTTGGCGATAAAAGCGGTGAGTGCGCTATCCATACCTCCACTTATGATACATACTGCTTTTTTCAAAATATTGCCTTTAATTTTTGTGTGATTATATCTAAAACTGATATAATTACGCTCAAAAAAGGTCAAATATGCTAACGATAGAAAATGAGAGTGATTTTGAGATAAATACGGCAAAGCTGGACGAGATAGTTTTAAGCTTGACAAAAAAAGATGTTGAGTGTCTGTTTGTAAACTCTGAGGATATGAGGGAGTTGAACGTCAATACGCGGGGATTGGACAAAACCACCGATGTTTTGAGCTTTCCGCTGGAAGAGCTGCCTTATGTGCCGCTCGGGAGTATCGTCATAAATGCACAGCTTGCTAAAGCGAGCGCCGCTGAGCTTGGACACACTTTGGAAGATGAGTGTGCATTGCTGTTTATACACGGTATGCTGCACCTTTTGAGCTTTGACCACGAGAGCGACAACGGGGAGATGAGAGAGAAGGAAGAGGAGCTGATAGCGGCATTTGCTCTGCCAAAAAGCCTCATCTGCCGCAACAGCTAAACTACTCGTAACTTGTTATATATCCGAGCTCATAAAGTTTGTTGTAGATTTCGGAAGCTATCTGTATGGACGGCCCTGCGCCTCCTGCGTGTTCTACCATAACAGTCACGGAGTAGCGGGGATTTTTATAAGGGGCAAATGACGTAAACCAGCCGTGCGAACGCTGATAAAACTCAAGCTCGTGCTCTTTCATGCGGGCTTTCTCCTCTTGCGGCAAGCCGATGACTTGCGCCGTTCCTGTTTTGCACGCCATCTTGACCTTTGTCCTGACGTTTCTATACGCCGTGCCTGAAGGGCTGTTGCACACTTCACCCATAGCCTCTCTTATCAAAGGCAAGTAACGCTTTTCGTTCTCGTTGTAAACAGTACCGCTGCCCTCATACGCCATACTTTCATTGTTTATACTGCGTAAAAAATGCAAACTTATGTCTTCACCCGTGGCAAGCATACTCGTATATCTGGCTATCTGCATAGATGTAGAGAGAAAAAACCCTTGACCTATGGCGGAGATGATAGTTTCGCCCTGAAACCAAGCTTCGCCGTATTTCGCCCTCTTCCACTCTCTGCTCGGCACTACGCCGATGAACTCATTTGGCAGGTCAACGCCCGTTCTTGTTCCAAACCCAAACCTCTCAAGCGCAGGGGATATAGCGTCCATACCGACCTTCAAAGAGCCTTCGTAAAAATACGTATCGCAACTCTCTCTGATGGCTTTTTTCATATTTACTATGCCGTGTCCTTCGTGTTTCCAACATCTAAAATTGCGCCCGCCGAGCTCAATAGAGCCTTTGCAGTCAAAAGAGGTGCTTGGGGTTATCTCTTTTGTGTCCAAAAACGCCAGCGCCATACCCATCTTGACAACAGAACCCGGCGGATAAAGTCCGTTTACAAGCTTGTTTGTGAAAGGGTGGTTGAAGTCGGTTGAGAGTATTTTCCAATCCTCTTGCGAGATGCCTGCGACAAATTTATTTAAATCGTATTCGGGGAAACTGACCGCCGATATGATAGAGCCGTCAGACAAATCAACCACTATCGCCGAACCGCTTTTGTTTGCGAACATAGAGGAGATGTAGCGTTGTATGTCTATGTCTATGCTAAGATACATATCTTTGCTCACGGGCGACCTTCGCTCAAGCATAGCCACCTCTTGGTTCAGTGCGTTTACTTTGCTTATTTTCACACCGCTCTCGCCTTTGAGGACGTCATTGTAGTATTTTTCAATGCCCGTGCGTCCTACTGAGCCTGTGAGTTTGGCTATCATATCGCTGTAATCTTCCAGATTTGTCCTTCCCACGTAGCCTATGATGTGCGACGCCACACTCTCATACGGATAAAAACGCCTTGAAGTGGGATAGATGGAGATGTTTGAGCGGAGATTTATGTTTGCGAAGCTGGCGATGACATCTTCGTACAAAAGAAAATCAACCACTTGAACGATATCGTGCTCATAAGGAGAGTCGTTTCTAAGGTACTTTTTTTTGATGCTTTCACGCTCCAGAGTCGGAATAGCACGCACCAAAAAGTCTATCTCGTCATCAAGCTTTGAGAGTGAGTTTTTGGAGCTTAACTGCGGTTTGATACCGATGGCAAATCCGAGCTGATTTACAGCCAAAGGCTTGCCGTTTCTATCGTAGATAATCCCACGCAAAGGCGGCAAATGCTCCGTTCTCAGGGCGTTTCTTTTGGCTATCTCATCATAATAAACGTTTGATTTTATGCTGATATAATACACACGTATTATCAGCACAAGCCAAAAGATGACAAAAAAGCCCATTACGACATAGACGCGCTTCACGATTTACTTCTTAAAAAAAGACTCGCCAAAACGATATCTATCAATATATAAAAAATATAAACCACACTAAAGCGTGAAAATGGCTGATTTAAAAAGTACGCAAAAAAGAGATTGACTGCGTATAGACCTACATATGCGCTGATGACCGTGATAGATATAATCCACGCTTCGCTCTCAAACATAGATACAAGTCGTGGCTTGATGAGATAGTAAAAAATGACAAATAAAAAAACCATTGAAAATAGATAAAATCCCTGATTTAACTCAAAAAAGCAGAGGTATAAAAACGCCAGATATATCTCCATATCCTCTTTTTTGAAATTTTTGACTATATATACGAAAAAAAATCCCGCAAGCGGCGACAGAAATGCGTAAACACCCGCAAATATCTGATAAGTAAATAGAAATAAAGCTAAAAAAGTTAGCTTTAAATGTCTATTATAAGTGATATCTCGTCGCATATAGGAAAATGTTTGCATTTTATACAATCAGCCCAGATTTTACTTGTGGGCAAAGACTCTTTTGGTATCTCCCTGAAGGATAGTTTTTGAAAAAACTTTTTTTCATAAGTGAGCGTAAACACTTGCTTTAGCCCCAAACTTCTCCCCTCCTCTAAAAGCCTCCCGACTATCTCTTTGCCTATCCCCCTGCCTCTTAAATTTTTATCTACTATGATACTTCGCACCTCCGCTAACTGCGGAGCGTGTATATGTAGAGCCGACAAACCGACCAATTTGCCCTCCTCTACCGCTAACGTATACGAGCGGATATTTGTAGCTATCTCATCGTTGGAGCGTGGCAATATAATCCCGCTCAATACCTCTTCTCTCATCAACTCTTGCATATCTTTGATATCGTCTAGTGTCGCTTTGCGATATAAAATCATCATCTATGCCTTAAAGAGTAAATCAAAAATTTTTTGGTTCGCTTCTTCTATGCCACGCTTGTTCAAGGTTGAGATGAGTATGGCATTTTTATCTTTTTTTTGTATGATATCCATCTCTTTTCTGTTCAATTTGTCAGCCTTCGTATATATATTTAAAAATTTTTGGTCTGCTCGCAATATAGAATTTATATATTTATTTACACTCTCATCTATCTCAAGATTTGTGTGCCTTGCGTCTATCAAGTGAACAAACACCCTGATAGAGAGCCGTTCTTTGATAAAAGCGTTGAGATTTTCACTCCAATCTTTTTTTTTCTCTTTTGAAACTTTAGCATACCCAAAACCCGGCAAATCCACAAAACGAGCCTGAAATCTCTCTTTGTTTTCGTCCTCGTAGAGCACATCAAAAAAGTTGATAAGCTGCGTTTTACCCGGCGTAGATGAGCTTTTCGCAAGCTGTTTTTGGTTTACAAGGGCGTTTAAAAGCGAACTTTTGCCGACATTGCTGCGTCCCAAAAAAGCCACTTCTGATACGCCTTCAGCCAAAGCATCGCCGATATTTGGGGAGGATTTGACAAACGCCGCTGTGATTACTCTTATCACTTCTTGCTATCCTCTATCTGGAAAAAAAACTTCGCAGGCTCGCTACTTTTGCCCTCAACTACGTAAGTTCCGTTTGTCTGGTCAACCTCTATTTTTTCGCCATATACTCTTTTGTCGGTATCTATCTCGCTCAAAAACGCATCGCCCTCAAGTGTATATTTGCTCAAAGCAGGCTCATAAATCAGCGTCTTGCCGCTTGCGTTATAGTGTTTTTCGTTCAAGAGCATTTTTACACGCACATTGCCCGAAGCTGTGTATTTTGTGGGCTGTTTGCGCTCATCAAAATTTATCGTTACTTTATCGGCGTTGAGTGTATCTTTTTCTTTGATGACGGTAACATTTCCGGCAAATTCGCTTATCTGCTTTTTCTCATCTGCACCAAATTTGTCAGCCGTAACTTCTATCTGCGCCGCAAACGCAAAAGATACTGTTAAAATAAAAATTAAAAGCTTTTTCATTATCTCCTCGTCTGAATAACCGCGCTTATACCCTGCGCTTCAAGTTTTCCCGCTTTTGTATCATAAACAAATGACTTTCCATTTGCCACAACTCCGCCATTTTCCAGCCTGAAAGGCGTCGTGCCTATCAATTTGCCCTCTTTTTGATGATACTCAACAGCTTCGCTCGCCAACGTAGTAGCGTTGCCCGTGTATAAAACATCGCCATTGAGGTAGACAACATCGCCTTTGAGCGTTGCGTTATCCGAACGAAGTGTCTTTATATCGTTATTTTCTACCATCAAAGCGTCCATATCGTATAAAATATCTCTATCTTCAAATCTTTGAGCTCTGCTTGCTTTCGCCTCTAACTCGATGCCGTTTTCGCTCAAGCGATGCTCTTTGACATCTAAAAATTCTATTATAGGATTTTCATCGCTATTTAGGTCAATGTCCAACGAATACGGGTCTTGCGATACAAGCATAAATATCACGATAAAGAAAAAACATAAAAAGTAGTATAGTATTTTTACAACCAATGCTTAGTAAACTCCCCACGCAAATTTTCTTTTTCTACTACCATTTCTATCATCTCTCTTACTGCCCCCCTGCCGCCATCTAAGGTCAAAACCGTCTTAACGCTTGAGCGGATAAATGGCAAAGCATCAGCGGGAGCAAACGACCAGCCGACTTTTTGGAGCTGTTTATAATCATTTGTATCATCTCCGATAGCGGCTACATTTTCAAGTTTTAACCCTATCTTTTTCAAAAGCTCTTCCAAAACGGCAAGTTTGTCCTTCACGCCTTGAAACACATACTCTATGCCAAGGTCTTTCGCACGCTGTTCGACTATCTTTGAGCTTTTGCCCGTAATGATAGCGCATTTTTTGCCTATCTGATGCAAACAGACTATGACAAAACCATCTTTTAAATTAAATATCTTAGCCTCTTCACCGCTGTTTGAGCAGATAATACCTCCGTCCGTCAAGCAGCCGTCCACATCAAGAACGATCAACTCTATCATAATACGCCTTTTGTGCTTGGCACTTGCACTCTCTCGTTTATCGCCACTGCCCTGCGAAGAGCTACGGCAAATGACTTGAAAGCCGCCTCAATGATATGGTGTCTGTTTTTGCCACGCAAAAATGTTATATGTGCGCTGATGCCGGCGTTTGTTACTAAGGCTCTGAAAAACTCCTCTATAAGCTCAGCGTCAAACTCGCCTACTTTATT
>JAITNC010000092.1 GCA_031290675.1 Campylobacteraceae bacterium
ATATCTTTTTGCATATGCCGCACCCTTTACAGAAATCATAATCAACGCTGACAACTTTGCCGCTTTTGTATATAACTCCGTCGGGACAGTACAGATAACACTGCAAACAGCCTGTACACTTGCTATCGTCTATCACGGGTCTTTTGCTCCTGTAAAGCGAATTTTTGCTCACTAAAAATCCCGCTTCATAAGCAGTATTGTCAGGATAATCACTAAGCGCTAAATTGCTTTTAAATTCTCTCAAAAAAGGTTTTTTCATTATATGCCTTTAGCTTGTAGAAGTTCCGCAGCGGCTCTCACTGCCTCTTTGTTTTTATCTTGAATTTTTGCGGGCAAAAACAACGATATGGCGTTTTGTATATCATCTATAGTGATGCCGCGAAACAGTGCCGCCAATGCGCCCAACATCACTGTATTTGTGATAGGCTGCCCCAATATCTTCGCAGCTATGGCGTTTGCGTCAATGCTGATTATTTTTTTGTTGTTATAGTTTTTCACACTGTTTATGATGATACGCCCGCTCTCTTTGAGCTGCAAGGGGGCATTTTCATCATATAGCGAATCATCAAGATAGATGATAAAATCGCTGTTTTTTATCTCACTTCTATCGCTGATAGGAGTATCGTGCAATTTTGTAAACGCCTTTACAGGCGCACCTCTTCGCTCCGGACCAAAAGCAGGAAACGCCAGGGCGTAAGTGTTGTCACTCTTGAGCGAATACGCCGCCCCTAATAATTTCGCCGCCGTAAAAGCACCCTGCCCGCCTCTGCCATTCCAAGATATCTCAACCAAGAAATTTCCTTGCGTTTATCTATGTTTTTTATTTAATTTATTTGCTACAAAATCCCCAAAAATCTGCACCGCCTGTACCAAAACTATCAACAGTACAACGCAGATAATCATCACATCTACCTGATACCTTTGATAGCCGTATCGTATAGCCAAATCCCCCACGCCACCTCCGCCGACAGTGCCTGCCATAGCTGAAAATCCTATCAGCGAAACTGCTGTGATAGTGATATTTTTCACGAGCGATGGCAAAGCTTCAGGAAGCAAGATGTGCAAAATAACCGCTGTTTTGCTTGCTCCCGAGGCTATAGCCGCCTCCACAACGCCGTAATTTACATCAGAAAAAGATGCATCGGCGAGCCTTGCGAAAAATGCGATGGCGGCGATACTGAGAGGTATAACAACAGCTGAAGGGCCTATCGTCGTGTGTACTATCATTCTTGACATAGGAAGCAGTAAAACCAACAAAATGATGAAAGGTATGGAGCGTGTTATGTTGATGATGACGCCTGCTATCTGGTTGATGGCGTAGTTTTTGACAAAAAGTTTGCTGCTTGTAACATACAACATCAATCCCAAAAACCCACCCAAAACGATAGCCAATATAAGCGACACTCCCGACATAAACGCCGTTTCCGCAAATGACTTTAGCAAAGCCGCTTTTAAATCAAACCCTGGCATTGTGTACAACCTCCACTTTTTTCAGTATTTTTTCCATATAAACCAATGACTGCCCTATCGCTTTCTCATCGCCTGTCGGATTTACATACAAAACGCCAAGCGGCTTTTCGCTGATATACTCAATGCGCCCCAACAATATGTTAAATTTCACGCCAAACAACTCCGTCACATCAGAGATAACAGGCGTATTTGCGTGCGGCTCGTGAAATGTCAGTTTGAAAATCTTGCCTTTTATATTGTTGATGATGTTTTCAGGCAGCTCAAATTTTTGCGTATGTCCGATAAGCTGCTTGGTGTAGTCGTTTGCGGGGTTCGTAAAGATAGTATATACATCGTCTATCTCTACCAACTTTCCGTGATTCATCACAGCGCAGCGGCTGCATATCGTCTTGATGACATCAAGCTCGTGCGTTATTATCACGACTGTTATTCCCAAGCGAACACTCAAGGACTGAATGAGCCCAAGTATAGACACTGTCGTTTCCACGTCAAGCGCAGAGGTAGGCTCGTCGCACAAAAGTATCTGCGCTCCACCGACCAACGCTCTGGCTATGGCTACACGCTGTTTTTGACCGCCGGAGAGATTTGACGGATACACGTCTATCTTGTCGCTCAAACCCACAAGAGATAGATACTCCCTCACCGTAGTGTTTGTTTCTTGCTTGCTTTTTCCAGCTGTTTTTAAGACAAAAGCTATATTTTCAAAAACTGTGAGATTGTCCGCGAGGTTGAAATGTTGAAAAATCATACCTATTTTTCGGCGGTGTTCGCGAAGCTTTTTGCCTTTATAGTGTGTGATAAGCTCGCCGTCTACGAAAACATCTCCGCTACTTACGGGCTGCAGGAGGTTAATAGTACGCAAAAGCGTGCTTTTTCCTGCTCCGCTTGAGCCTGCTATACCAAATATCTCTCCCTTTTTGATACCAAAAGAGACATTTTCAACCGCACTAAGTATGTTTTTTTTGTGTTTAAATTTTATAGACACATTTTTAAATTCAATCATTTAGCAACCTTTTTAAATAATCACCAAAAGGGGTTGAAAAAATCAACCCCTATTTTTAAAGCATTTTAAGTCTTAAAAATCTTTTGGTTTATAGAAAGATGAGTACTGGTTATTTGGGTCGTTGATAACTTTTCTAAACGCATCTGAATGTACGACAGAGAGTATATCTTTGACAAATTGCGCATCTTGGTCTGATGTTCTTACAGCTATGCCGTTTATATATCCTTCTTGCAACTGCTCGTTAAAAAGTGCAGAGGAGAGTTTAAGTCCTGCGCTTATGGCGAAGTTGCCATTTATTACCGCAGCATCAACGCTCTCCAAACTTCTTGGAAGCTGCGGTGCTTCTATCTCTACAAACTTGAGATTTTTTGGGTTTGAGCTGAGTGTATATTGCGTAGCTTGTGCAGGATTTGTCTTTTCATCAATCTTGACAAGTCCTGTCTGCTCAAGTACACGCATAGTTCGGGCTAAGTTTGTAACGTCATTTGGTATAGCTATAGTAGCTCCCTCAGGAAGCTCATCAATAGACTTAAATTTTTCTGAAAATATGCCCATACCAGCTGTTGGTATTCTTACGATATGCTTCAAATCAAGCTTGTACTCTGCCGAGAAGTTTTTGAGATAGGTGGAGTGCTGAAACATATTGAGGTTTATCTCGCCGTCAGATAGAGCCTTGTTTGGCTGTACATAGTCCGAGAACTCAACTATCTCTACTGCATAGCCCTTCTCTTTCAAAGACGGGGCGATAGCCTGCACAAACATATCTCCGTAAGGACCTGCGCATACGCCTACTTTTAGCAGCGTAGGAGCTTTGCTATCCTCTTTTTTGGAACAACCAACAAGCGCTGTTGTAAGAGCCAAAGACGCAAACAATAACGCTGTAAACTTAACGACACTTTTTGTTTTCATTTTTTTGCCTTTTTTATATATAGATGATTTTTGTACAAAAATTTGAATTGAAATTTTTTATACTATATAATATCTATATATTAAGTATAGATTTGCGAGGAGAATTTTAACATATAAAAAAACAGAAGTCAATACTATTTCATATAAAACCTACCAAAAAAGTATATATTTTTTACAATTTTATATTTAAAGTATGGAATTAGTTGTTATTTTTTATATATTGGAGTTGAAATTCCACTTTATGGAGGGGTGGTTTTATTTTACAGGATTTTGTATTACATTGTATGACAAAAAAGGCAAGAGCTGAGATTGCCACGCTTGGGTATAAGCTCGCAATGACGGGAAGGGATTTACTTGTTTTTCGTCTTCTTTTCTATATTTTTTAAGCCGATAAATTGAGAGGCGGCGATGATGATGGATACTATAGCAGAGCATACCGCTTCAACACCCTTGTCGTAATAAGCCAAAAAGCCCGCCAAGCCCAGCCCGCAAAACATAATGATAAATGCAAATATCTGCCCTCTAAAGATGTATTTTCTCATAAACG
>JAITNC010000214.1 GCA_031290675.1 Campylobacteraceae bacterium
AGTTCCGCCGACGACTCCCGTTCCTATTGAGATTCTGCTGTTTGCTCCCGCTCCTGTGGACATGGCGAGCGGCAAAACTCCCGCCACAAAAGCGAGCGATGTCATCAAAATAGGTCTTAGCCTCAAAGTCGCCCCCTCAACTGCGGCGGCGAGCAATGGCTTGCCTTTTTTGTAAGCGTTTTCCACAAACTCCACAATCAAAATAGCATTTTTGGACGAAAGCCCGACCGTGGTCAATAACGCCACTTGAAAATATACGTCATTTTCAAGCCCTCTAAAATAAACCGCCGTGACCATACCCAAAATGCCCAGAGGTACGACCATCAAAACCGAAAACGGTATAGTCCAACTCTCATAAAGCGCCGCCAAACATAAAAATATAATCAAAACCGATATCGTATACAACGCCGTGGACTGCCCTCCGGCCAAACGCTCCTGAAACGACAATCCGCTCCACGAGTGAACAGTACCTTGCGAGTTTTTCAGGGCTATTTTGTCCATCTCGTCCATAGCCACGCCCGAGCTTACACCAAAAACAGCCGCACCCTGCAGCTGATAAGAGGCGAGCCCGTTGTATCTTGTGAGGCTGTCCGCTCCGTACTCCCATTTTGTGTCGGCAAATACCGAAAACGGCGTCATCGTGCCGTCTTTATTTCTGACATTCCAATAATTCAAATCCTCAGGCTTTGAGCGATACTGCATATCTCCCTGCATATAGACCCTCTTTACGCGCGCCCTGTCTATAAAGTCGTTGACGTACACGCCAGACCACGCCGCACTGAGAGTTTTGTCTATATCGCCCAGCGACAACCCCAGCGCAAACGCCTTCTCCTCGTCGTATATCACTCGCAATTGCGGATTTTCCTCTGAGTTTTCTATCCTCACAGATGAGATTTTGGGGTGATTTTCAGCCTCTTGTACGATGATGTCCCTGACCCTCATCAACTCCTCTCTGCTCGTGGAAGCGTCAGCTTGTATCTGCATCTCAAAGCCGTCCGTTTGCCCAAGTCCCTGTATGGCGGGCAGATTCATAGCGATGACTTTGGCGTCTCTTATAAAATAGGGCGAATTTTTGTCAGAAAACACTTTTGCGGCACGAGCTACTATAGCGTCGGCTTTATTTTCAGCACCCTTTCGCTTGTCCCAGCTTTTGAGTGACAAAAAAGCCATACCGCCGTTTTGTCCGCTTCCGCCAAATCTAAACCCCGATGTTGTGAAAATGGCGTTCGTATTGTTAGCCTCCTGCGTTAGAAAATACTCCTGCACTTTGTCCGCTACCTCAACGGTTCTTGTCGTGGAAGCGCCTGCGGGCAGCGTGAACTGCACCATAAGGGCAGCTTGGTCTTCTTTCGGCAAAAAGCCCGTGTTGAGATTGACAAAGATGAGCGATGATATGGCTATGATGATGACGTATCCGACCAACCACCTGATGGGTTTGTTTAAGACGTTTAAGACTCTATAGTTGTATTTTTCTCTAAATTGGTCAAATTTTTCGTTGAACCACGCTACAAATCCCCTCTTTTTTTCTTTCTCGTCCGCTTTTAAGATGGTCGCGCAAAGGGCAGGCGTAAGCGTCAAAGCTACCAAAACCGACAACAGCATCGCGCTCACTATCGTGATAGAAAACTGCCTGTAAATCACGCCTGTACTGCCGCCGAAAAACGCCATCGGCAAAAACACCACAGCAAGCACCATAGCGATACCGATAAGCGCGCTCGTTATCTCTTGCATAGAGAGTATCGTGGCCTCTTTCGGGGGGAGTTTTTTCTCTCGCATATTTCGCTCCACATTTTCCACGACAACGATAGCGTCGTCTACTAACAAACCTATCGCTAACACCATCGCAAACATTGTTAGCGTATTTATCGTATAGCCGAAAGTTTTTAGCACGGCAAATGTACCCAAAAGCACGACAGGAACGGCTATAGCCGGTATGATAGTCGCGCGCCAGTTTTTCAAAAACAGATACATAACAAGCACGACTAACAAGATAGCCTCAAGCAGTGTTTTGACTATCTCGTTGATAGAAGATTCTATAAATAGCGTCGTATCTCTCGGGTAGGCTATCTTGAAGCCTTCCGGCAGTGTCGGCTCGTATTGGCGTAGAAGCTCTTTGACACCATTTGAAGTTTGCACGGCGTTTGCACCGGAGGCGAGTTGCACGGCTATACCTGATGAGGGGTAACCGTTTAGCTTTGTTATCATGCCGTAGTTTTGGCTTCCAAGCTCCACTCTCGCGACATCTTTGAGTCTTATGATAGCGCCGCTTTTGTCTGTTTTGATGATGATTTCTTTAAATTCGTCCGCTCTTTGGAGTTTTGAGCGGGCTATCACGACCATGTTTAACTGCTGCTCATCGCTGAACGGACGCTCGCCTATCTTGCCGGCTGAAACTTGCATATTTTGCAAAGTTACGGCTGTTTCTATGTCTGAAGGCATGAGAGAGTAAGCTTCAAGTTTGATAGGGTCAAGCCATATTCGCATAGCGTATTGTCCGCCGAACACCTGCACGCCGCCAACTCCGTCAAGCCTTGATATAGCGTCTTGCAAATTGCTCACGAGATAATCCGCAACGTCTATCCCCTCTACACGATTTAGTTCGTCATATACGGACGCCATCATCAAAAAGTCTGTTTGAGCTTTGACGACCGTAACGCCCTGCCTTCTCACGTCTTCGGGCAATCTTGATAAAACTTGGCTTACTTTATTTTGTACTTGCACCTGCGCTATGTCGGGGTTTGTACCCTGCTCAAAGCTGACCGAGATGCGGGACGAGCCTGAACTGCTTGATGATGAGGAGAAGTACAAAAGCCCGTCAAGTCCGACGAGCTGCTGTTCTATTATCTGCGTTACGCTGTTTTCTACCGCTTCGGCGGAAGCTCCGTTGTATGATGAGGAGATGTTTATCCTCGGCGGTGCGATGTCGGGGTACTGCTCTAAGGAGAGCGTGTAGATAGACACTATACCCATTATCATGATGACAAGTGAGATAACCCACGCGAAAATCGGTCGTTCTACGAAAAAACGGGCTAGCATTTACGGCTCATTTCTACCGTTGATGTACTTGTCTGTAACATCAACAAAACTTACTTTGCTTCGGCTGTTTATGCGGTTTAGACCTTCTATGACTATCTTGTCGCCATCATCAACGCCTTCGGTTACGAGCCATTTGTTGCCTATGGCTCTTTGTGTTGAGATGATTTTGGTTTTTGTGCCGTTATCTTCCGTGATGACCGTGATGATAGGATTGCCTCGCGAATCCCTCAAAACAGCTTGTTGCGGCACTAAAAATGAGTGCGTGTTGATAGCTTCTTGGAGTATAGCCCGCACATACATACCGGGCAGCAAAACGCCATCAGGGTTTGGAAACTCCGCTCTCAGCGTTACTGTTGATGTACTCTCGTCCACCGCTACTTCGTGAAGTTTTAAAATACCCTCGTGCTCGTAAAGTGAGTCGTTGAGAAGCTTCAGTTTCACGTTTGCAGTGCCTTGTTTGATATGTTTGTCGCTCAACATCTCACGCAGTGCCAAAAGCTGATTGCTTGAGCGGGACATATCCACGTACATCGTATCTATCGCACGTATGGTGGTCAGCGCACTGCTTTGCAAAGCCGTTACCAACGCCCCTTCCGTAACGCTTGAGATACCTGTGAAGCCGGATATGGGTGCGACTATCTTTGTTTTTTCCAAGTCTATAGCGGCTTTTTTCAATGCCGCCTCTTTTTCGCTCACGAGGGCTTCGGACTGCAAATAAGCCGCGTTTACATCGTCATACTCTTGCTTTGATATACCGTCATATTTTATGAGTTCGTCGTATCGCTCTTTTTTAAGCTTCAGTACTTCATTGCCCGCTTTCGCACTTCGCAAAGAGGCTTCCGCTCCGTCATACACACTCTCGTAGACATCTCTGTTTATCTCGTATAAAACATCGCCTTTTTTGACCTTGTCCCCCTCTGCAAACACGACCTTTTTGATAATACCGCCGACTTCGGGGCGTATCTCAGCGGTAATGGAGGCTTTTGCTCTGCCGGAAAGCTCTTGCTCTAACGTGATGGGCTGCTCTTTTAGCGTGATGATACCAACCTCAACGGGCGCTGATACAACTGTGTCGGCTTTTTTCTCGCAACCGCTGAAAATAGTGATAATGGTCAAAACAAATAGTAGATATTTAGGCACTTTGTATCCTTAAAAGTATGGTGATATATATTAGCTTATCTGTGTTAATCAACTGTAGAAAAACATTTATGGGTCATTTTACACTTTTTGTATGAAAAAAAGCAAATTTGTCGTGTATAATTAATAGGCACTATAGAGCAAATTTAGGGGTGATTTTGCATAAATTATGCCCATTGTGTCATTGTGAGGAGCGAAGCGACGTGACAATCTCAGCTCTCAGCCCCTCCATTGTCATGTGTGAACGAACTGTGTTTATTCTATCCGTCATTGCGAGCTTGTGACTGCGGCGTGGCAATCCACTCCCCTCTTTGTCATGCTGAGCCTGCGAAGCATCTGTGTTTATTTTGCGTCAGCAAAATACAGCAAACTTGTTTGCTGTAAGCCCCGTTGTAACTGCCAAGCATTGAAGCGTGAAGTCGGATAAAAAGCGAGGACTGTCTGAGCGACTGAGCGAGTTCCGCAGCTTCCGACGTAACGCAAA
>JAITNC010000201.1 GCA_031290675.1 Campylobacteraceae bacterium
CTATACGCAAGCGTATAAAGGCTCAAAATTATGTTGAAAATCAACTTTGTAAAAAAGCAAAGCAGTTTGCTTTTTTTACTTCGTTTCTGGAGCTGCGGAACTCACTCAGTCGTTCAGACAGTCCTCGCTCCTTATCCGACTTCACGCTTCAATGCTTAGGCAGGTTGTCAGCGGGGAAAGAAACAGCAAACGAGTTTGCTGTATTTGCTTCGCAAATAACACCCATTCCCGTCATTGCGAGTTTGCGTCAGCAAACGTGGCAATCCATATGATAATAGTACAAAAAATAAATATTATATCAATAAGTAGTGATGTATTTCATATTTTTTAAGTGATTTTTCGTAAAAAAGTAGAGCTGAGATTGTCACGTCGCTTCGCTCCTCACAATGACACAAAGGGCAAATTTACAAAATTTTAGCGACGTAATTTTGTGCGATAATGAGGCGCAAATGAAGCCTTGCAAATAAAACCACCCCGCCCTTCGGGCACCCCTCCGCAGGAGGGGAATTAGTGAGCGAGCGCGGCGAAATTGCAACGAAATTAGCGTGCGGAAGAACAAGCTAAAAATTGTAAAAGACAGTATACTTCGCAAGCGAAGTCAAACTACTTGCGCATTTTTCTCATCATCTCTACCGTAGCTAAGTCCACGCTCTTGCCACCCAAACTTAGCTTTTCTATCACACTTTCAAACTGCTCTTTTTTCATATTTTGTCCTGCTTTTATTTTCAAACTCCAAGAGCTTATTTGAAGTTCAAAAAGGGCGGTTTTGCCGAGCATAGATAGATATTTGTCAAGATTTTTTTCTATATTGAGGTATTTTCCCTCTGTTTGGTATTTCTTCATCAAAATGTCTAATATTTGAGCCTTTTTCAAGCTATCCGTTTCAAGCGACAACTCCCCTTGCAAAAAAGCCGAAGCGAAAAACTGACTTGCGGGACACGCAAGCTCGGAAGTAAAATGCGACGGGATAAAAGAGTGCTCCGCAACCGCACTGAAAGAAGCTCGCTTATTTTTCAAAGAGAGTTCATATTTGCGTCCCGACATAGCGCCGTGAAAATAGATAGAGTTTTCGTGATATATGAAGTTTACAGGTGTCATATACGCAAATGGCTCGTCATTAAGACAGAGTGTTCCATAGCTTGTCTCGTCAAGCAGCTTTGTTAGTTCATTTTCGTCCGCAACATTAAACTCAGCCCTTCTCATAGACGCTCCTTTGGCGGTTTTGATGAAAAACTATACCAAAAAATAGCTTTATGTAAGTCCCGATATGATAAAATCCATCTATTTAAATAGCTTAAAAACGACAAAGGGATAGAGTTTGGACAGTACAAATTGGAACTTAAGTGCGCTCTATGACACTGAGCAAGAGTTGGAAACAGCCTCGCAGGAAGCCTTCAAAAGGGCTTTGGAGTTTGAAAAACGATACAAAGGCGTGCTGAAAAAGCTAAGCGCAGACGAGTTTTACGATGGGCTGAAAGAGTATGAGAGTATCTCGCAGCTTTTGGGGCGCATAATGACTTATGCGTTTTTGAAGTTCGCTCAAGACTCAAACAACGGCACTTTTTACGCCAAATACCAAAACGCTTATACAAATTCCAGTGAACATTTGCTGTTTTTTGAGCTGGAGTTCAACACGCTTCCGCCAAACAGCCAAAAGAGATTTATCGCTGCTTCCAAAAAATACGCCTACTTTTTAGATGAGCTCACAAAAGCGAAAGCGCACCAGTTGAGCTTGAAAGTTGAGAGTGTGATTTTGAAAAAAGAGCAGACGGGAAGCGACGCTTTTGCAAGGCTTTTTGATGAGTATTTTAGCGTTTTGAAGTTTGGCTATAAAGGCAAAAAGTTATCCGAAGAGGAGATACTTAGCCTGCTCCATTCCCCTGAGCGTTCAACTCGCAAAGCCGCCGCCGCCGCCTTTACAAAAGAGTTGAAAAAACACCAACATCTTTTGGGATTTATATACAATATGATAAGGCGCGACCTCAAAACAGAGTGCGAGATACGAAAATACAAGAGCGCAGAGGAGTTTCGCCACAAAGAAAATAAAATCTCCCAAAAAAGCGTTGATGCACTTGTGCGCACGAGCGAAGAGAGTTTTTATATAGTACACGAGTATTATGAGAAAAAGCGTGAGATTTTGGGGTATGACGAGCTTTATGATTACGACCGGTACGCCCCGCTTTCAGGTGCGGACGAGGTATTTGAGTATGAGCGTTCACGTGAGATAGTTCTGGAGACGTTTGGTGCTTTCTCGCCCGTGTTTGCCGATATAGCCAAAAAAGCGTTTGATGAGGGCTGGATAGACGTCTATCCCAAGTCTTCCAAAAGAGGCGGAGCGTTTTCTCACCCAGCTACTCCGGACGCACACCCTTACGTGCTTTTAAACCACACAAACCAACGCCGTGATTTGTTCACTTTGGCGCACGAGTTAGGACACGCCGTGCATCAGTATCTCTCCAAAGATGTCGGATTTCTTTTGAGCGATACGCCTTTGACGACAGCCGAAACAGCGAGTGTTTTCGCTGAAATGCTTGTGTTTGATGAGATGAAAAAAACCGCTGGCAAAGAGGCGAAAAAAGCTATGCTCTCATCAAAACTTGAAGATATTTTTGCTACGCTTTACAGACAGATAAATTTTACGACTTACGAGCGTGCCGTACACGCCAAAGAGGACGAGCTGACGCTTGGGGAGTTTAACAAACTTTGGTTAGAGCAAAGTGTCAAGATGTTCGGCAAAAGCGTGAAATTGACGAGCGGTTATAAGATTTGGTGGAGTTATATACCACATTTTATTCATACGCCGTTTTACTGCTACGCCTACGCATACGGGCAGCTGTTGGTTTTGGCGTTATTTGGGCTTTATAAAAGCGGGGCGATGAGTGATTTTAGAGAGAAATATATTGAGTTTTTGAGCGCAGGCGGGAGCAGAAGTCCAAAAGAGCTTGTGGCGCTTTTTGGGTTTGACATAGAAGATGAGAAGTTTTGGCGCATAGGACTTGATGAGATTAAAAAACTCGTAGATGAGTTTAAGGAGCTATAAGTGCGACTGTATGATTTTTTGGAAAATAAAGAGTTCGTGGAGATAGTGCAAAAGTCGCTCACGCAGGTGATTTCACTGCTATTTAGAAATGATGTACCGTTTACTATCTTGACAAATGTTTCAAGAG
>JAITNC010000203.1 GCA_031290675.1 Campylobacteraceae bacterium
AGCCTCTATCTTGGTAAAAAAGGATACGTTTTGATACACTCATCGTCATTATTAACATTTGGTGCGAAAGAGGGCTATGAGGATTGGAACAGGGAGCTCAAAAAGATAACCGACATCAAATTTAGGCGTGCGGGGAGATTTTCGCAAGCTGTTTTGAGCGGAGCGTTATCGTGTCTTAGTAGAAGCGATAAGGTTGATTTTTCGATATATTTTGGAACCGCTAACGGAGATGTGGACAGCACCATCAAGTCGCAGGACAATATATTTTTGCACAACCGTTTTCCTCTGCCATTTTCATTTATAAACACCCTTAGCAATACGCCTCTGTTTTTCCTGCTCCAGCACTTGGGGATAAATACACTCGGCATAAGTCTATCACACTCGTATTTTGCGTTTGAAAACGCCCTCTCTTTGGCATTTGCCGACCTCAACGCAGACAGAGCAAAAAACGCTTTAGTTGGCGTGTGTGATACTTGGTATGAGCCCAAAGAAGACGCTTTCAGGCTCATAGACAAAAATCTGTACGAGTTTTCAGCGTGGATTTTGATAGATAAAGATGAGAGAAATTTTGTGAGATTTTTTGATAATTTTGACGAACTTTTGGAAAATATAAAACAATTTTATAAAAAAACAGCTTTTTATTTTTCACCTTGTTTTGACGAAAATGAGTTAAAAGAGGTTGAAAAATATATCAAACTCCAAACCTCAACCGCTCCAAAAATCATAACAAATTGCGCTGCTGCCATTGTTTGTGAGCATTTTTCAAAAAATGAAACGCCGCTTTTTTATATTGGTAAAGATTTAAGAGGCGGTTACTCTTTTATAAGTCTATATAAATAATAAATTTGCTGTTTTTTCAGCTTAAGTATGATAACATTTTTTAAATTTTTTTAAAAGGATAGGAAGATGGGTAAAAAACTTTTACTTGCTTTGTTGGTTGTTGTAGGCGGGCTTTTTTATGCGGGGTGTTCTACTACGTCACAACCTGTGTACAATATCGAGGGCGCTCATGCGCAAAGTTTTGACGGCAAGGCTCTCACAAGTGCACAAGTGGAAAAGGCTATTTTGTCAGCCGGTACTCAACGAGGTTGGAGAATGCAAAAGGTCAAAGACGGTTTGATAACAGCAACATACTATGCAAGACAGCACATGGCACAGATAGAGGTAAAATACTCCTCTTCATCATATAGTATTAAGTACAAAAACAGTTCTGATTTGAATTATGATGGCGTAAATATCCACAGAAATTACAATAGTTGGATAAGAAATCTGGATAACTCTATTCAGTTATATCTCAATAACTAATATTTCACAAAAAAGGCTTCGTTGTGCGGAGCCTTTTTTAGTGTACAATGATTTTTTTCTCCTACCGCTTCAGATATTCTTTACTCAGCCATTTTTACAAAAGATATTTTTTTGCACACACTATTTCTCAAACCCAAAATTCAAGGTCTTTTTTAAAAGCAAAATGTTAGAATACACTACTTTCAAATAAGGATTTTTATGGCAGCACCTGACGAAAACAAAAAAAAGGCTTTAGAGCTCACACTCAAGCAGATAGATAAGGCTTTTGGCAAGGGCGCGATAGTCAGACTTGGAGATAAAGAATTTGAGCCAATAGACTTTATAAGTACGGGTTCTTTGGGGCTTGATATAGCTCTTGGCATAGGCGGAGTTCCGCAGGGAAGAGTGATAGAGATTTATGGACCTGAAAGCTCGGGTAAAACTACGCTGGCTTTGCAAATCGTAGCCCAATCCCAAAAAAAAGGTGGTATCTGCGCTTTTATAGACGCCGAGCACTCACTTGATGTCAAATACGCTAAAAACTTGGGCGTTGATACGGACAACCTTTTGGTTTCTCAACCGGATTTTGGCGAGCAGGCTCTGGACATCGTAGAAACCATCGCCAGAAGCGGTGCGGTAGACGTCATAGTGATAGACTCCGTAGCGGCTCTTACGCCAAAAAACGAGATAGAAGGCGATATGGGCGACCAACATATGGGACTTCAGGCACGACTTATGAGTCAGGCTTTGAGGAAGCTGACGGGTATATTGCACAAGATGAACACAACGGTTATTTTTATAAATCAGATTCGTATGAAGATAGGCACTATGGGTTACGGCAGCCCCGAAACTACGACAGGCGGAAACGCGCTGAAATTTTACGCTTCTGTCAGAATTGACGTGCGAAAGATAGCTACCTTGAAGCAAAACGAGGAGCAAATCGGTAACCGTGTCAAAGCCAAAGTCGTCAAAAACAAAGTCGCTCCGCCGTTCAGACAGGCAGAATTTGACATTATGTTTGGAGAAGGCATCAGCAAAGTAGGCGAGCTTGTAGACTATGGCGTCAAGCTTGATGTCATAGACAAAAGCGGCGCTTGGTTCAGCTACAAAGAGTCAAAACTCGGACAAGGCAGAGAAAATACAAAGATATTCTTGAAAGACAACCCTGCGATTGCCGATGAGATAGAAGACGCCATAAGGCAAAATATGGGCGTTGACGCCTCTATCATATCTATGGCAAGCGATGATGAAACGGGAGTTGAGGGAGTTGAGGAATGATATTTATCGACGATATATATGCCGATGAAGTGCTTGACAGTAGGGGAAATCCAACCGTGCGGGCGACTGTCGTCCTCAGCGACGGAACGACCTCAAGCGCGATAGTCCCGAGCGGGGCGAGTACGGGCAAGCGTGAGGCTTTGGAGCTTAGAGATAAAGGCTCAAGGTATTTGGGCAAAGGCGTGCTTCAAGCGTGCGAAAATGTGGCCAAAATAGCAGACGAGCTGATCGGTTTGTCGCCTTTCAATCAAGCGCAAATTGATAAGCTCATCAAAGATATAGACGGCACAAATAATTATTCAAATCTCGGTGCAAATGCAGCGCTTGGCGTTTCTATGGCTGTAGCACGCTCTGCTGCGACAAATCTTGGTATTCCGCTTTATCGCTACCTTGGCGGTGCGAACGCTTTGACTCTGCCCGTGCCGATGTTCAACATCATCAACGGCGGCAGCCACGCGGACAACAACGTAGACTTTCAAGAGTATATGATAATGCCTCTTAACTTTGAAAATTTTAGCGACGCTTTGCGTGCGGCGGCGGAAGTTTATCACAACTTGAAAGCCATTTTGCACGAGAGCGGACTCTCTACATCTCTTGGCGACGAGGGCGGTTTTGCGCCGAACCTCAAAGACAATGAAGAACCCATCAAAATCATCTTGGAAGCCATCAAAAAAGCCGGCTACAAAGCGGGCGAAGATATAGCCATCGCACTTGACGTGGCGAGCAGTGAGTTTTACGACGAGAAAAAAGGCTACAACCTCAAAGGCGAAGGCCGCACGCTGGGAAGTGCTGAGCTTATAGAGTATTATGCAAAACTTTGCGATAAATACCCTATCGTCTCCATAGAAGACGGACTTAGCGAGGACGATTGGGCGGGCTGGAAACTCTTGAGTGAAAGACTTGGCGGCAGAGTACAGCTTGTCGGGGACGATTTGTTTGTGACAAACAGGGCTATCTTGCAAGAGGGCATAGACAAGGGCGTAGCGAACGCTATCTTGATAAAACCAAATCAAATAGGCACAGTGAGCGAAACTATGCAAACCGTGCGTTTGGCGCAAAGAAACGGCTACAAATGCGTGATGAGCCACAGAAGCGGCGAGAGCGAAGACGCTTTTATCGCGGATTTTGCGGTCGCTTTGAACACGGGCGAGATTAAAACAGGCGCGATGGCGAGAGGCGAGAGAACCGCCAAATACAACCGCTTGCTTGATATAGAAAGAGAGCTTGAGTTTGGCGAATATTTGGGGCAAACACTGTTCAAATAAATGATTGAAACGATACTCAGCAAAATAGACAAAAAACAGTTTATGCTCTATGCTAAGAGGACTTTGCTCGGTTTTGTGGTTATTTTGTTTGGGATTTACGTAGGAAATGTACTTTTTGGCAAAAGCTCGCTTGAGGTGCTTTGGAGTCTAAAAACAGACAAAGAGCGCCTTGAGCTGCGCATAGATGAGCTCAAAAAAGAGAATGCCGACTTGCAAAAAAAACTCTTTGAACTTCAACAGTTAGACCCCGACACAAGGAAAGAGTAAAAACAAAATCAGCCCCATCGCAGTGATGTGAAAGCCGATACTATGCAACAAGTCGGCTTTCACGCTGCCAAAATTAATACTTTGGCGTTCTCTCCGCAGGTCCAACATACAACTGTCTTGGTCTGGTTATTCTCTCATTGTTCTCTTTGAGCTCTATCCACTGAGCCATCCAGCCCGGTGTTCTTCCTATCACAAATATAACGGCGAACATATCTTTTGGTATGCCAAGCGCACGCAAGATAAGTCCGGAATAAAAGTCTATATTTGGATACAAGTTTCTTTGTATAAAATACTCGTCGTTAAGCGCGATACTTTCTATCTTATTTGCGACCTCTACGAGTTTCGCATCTATCTTGATGTCGCTCTCCTGCATAAGCTCATCTCTGATGTTTTTGAGGATTTT
>JAITNC010000205.1 GCA_031290675.1 Campylobacteraceae bacterium
CGTAACAGCGTGTATGATGACAAAAATGATACTCGGATACCCAAGCCCGAACCACAACAGCGCCAAAGGCAAAAGTGCGATGGCAGGCAGCGGGTTGAACATAGACGTCAAAACCTCCAGAAGGTCTGTTCCTACCCTCGTAGTGATAGCCACAACCGTAAGAGTTACAGAGAGCAAAATACCGCACGTATAAGCGAGAAAGAGTACTTTTAAAGAGGTGAATACTTTTTGCACCAACTCTCCGCTTTGTATGACGCTGAAAAAACCTCTCAGCGTAGCTGTAAAAGTCGGAAACATCAGCTCATTGTCAAGATATATAGCGTAAACCTGCCACAAAGAAGCAAGAGCTATGATGATAAGAGCTTTTCGCACAGCTCCTATGTTGAAAACACGTTCCCAAAAAGAGAGTTCTATCTTTACTTCTTGAGTTGGTTTAGAAGCACGCTCGTACGTTTCTTTCAAAGCAGTTATAGAGGCGGGTTTCTTTTTTTTTATAGACATTTGTCAATTTTCCTTTTCAAATAACATAATCCAAACTATCTCTAAAAAGCACGCTGGAAATTCGCTCTTTTAGCTCGGCAAATTCGGGGTGGTACTGAGGGTCAAGCGACGAGAGGTCTACATCTATCTCCTCTATAACCTCACCCGGGTGCGCCGAGAGCATCACTATACGTGTGCCAAGCGTTATCGCCTCATCTATGGAGTGAGTCACAAAAACAAGCGTAAATTTCGTTTCATTCCAAAGCTCCAAAAGCTCCTCTTGCATCTTTTGGCGAGTGAGAGCGTCCAGCGAAGCGAAAGGCTCATCCATCAAAATGACTTTTGACTTCAATGCCAAGCATCTCGCTATCGCCACTCTCTGTTTCATACCGCCTGAAAGTGCGTGCGGATAAGAGTTCTCAAAATTTTTCAAATTTACCTTCTTAAGAAGCACCCTCGCCTCTTCCCTCGCTTGAGCTTTACTTATCTTTCTTGTAGCTCGCAGGGCAAATACTATATTTTCAAGCGCACTTTTCCAAGGCAAAAGCTGGTCAAACTCTTGAAAAACCACCGCCCTGTCAAATCCGGGCTTTTTTACCTTCTCGCCGTTCAAGACGATAGAGCCTCTTGCAGGCTTGATAAATCCTCCTATCGCTTTTAAGATGGTAGATTTACCGCAGCCTGAAGGACCTAAGAGTATAAGCCGCTCGGACTTTTTGACCTGAAAACTGACATCATTTGTAGCAGTTACGAGGTAAGCACCTGTTTTGTACTGCAAGGTCAGATTTTTAACATCTAAAAAAGAGTTGTCTGGCGAAATTGTTTTTGTCATATATCTATCCGTTTTTAATAAATTTTCTCAAAAAATAGCTCTTTCCAATCAGCAGGTTTTGTTTTGATAGCACCCGTATCAAACAAAAAGTCGCTAAAAACAGTGATATTTGGAAGCGGTTTGGTTGTATAGTTGATGTCGGGATTATTTAAAATCTTTTCAATCAACTCCAAAGACTCGTTTGATTTTGTTACTTTCAAGTACAACTCCGCCGCCTCTTTTTTGTGCCCTTTTATCCACTCGTCCGCCTCATTTAGAGCGTCTATGATAGCTGAAGCCAACTTGGGGTTGTTTTTGTAAAAATTCTCGTGTGTTGAGAGAAGATTGCCCGTATGTTTGCCGCCAAATACCTCGTACGAGTTAAGCACTTGATGAATATTTGGATTTTGCTTCTCTATAGTCGCGAACGGCTCGTTTGCAAAGTGTCCCGTTATCTCGGATTTGCCGGAAGTGATAGCGATAAGCGCGTCCGGGTGCTTGAAGGCAACCGTCAAGTGGTCAAGTTTGTCATAATTTTTGATACCAAACTCTTTAGCGACCGCTATCTGAAGCACAAGCGACTGAATAGACACTTTAACCGCAGGAAGCGCTATTCTGTCTTTGTCAGTAAAATCGCGCACGGTTTTGACTTTTGGATTTGAGGTATTGAGGATAATAGGCGACTCATCAAGAACCGCCAAGGCTTTAACCTTGCCGTTTGTCTTATCCCACAACCTTACAAACGGAGCGATACCGCCCGATATCAAATCCACACTTCCCGAAAGTATGGCGTCATTTGCCGTAGCGCCGCCGCCAAATGTAACCCACTCTGTTTTAACATCGCCTAACCCTGTAGCTTTGGCGTGTTTTTCTATCAGTTTATGCTCCTCTAAAACTATCAAAGGCAGATAAGCCAAACCATACTGCTTGCTGATACGAACTTCGCTTTTTTCCGCAAGTAGATTTGAGCTCAAAGAGAGTACCAACAACGCTGTAAATAAAGATAACTTTTTCATAGGAATAATCCTCCGTTCATTAATTGTGAAAATATAGCACATTTTTATCTTTATGTCAAGTTTACCTATCAATTTAATAGGGATTATATAAAAATAACCAACAATTTAAATTGAAAGTATATTTATTAATCTTAAAATGGTATAATTTCACGAAAAGCAATTAATAATTTAAGCTAAAGCTTAAAAATGCTATTATTCCTTAATTGCTTCAAATCTCTATATTAAGAGTTTTTATGAAAAGTTTATACAAAGTTTGTGTGATTTTATTGGTGATTTTGTCTTTCTTTGGTTGCACCACAAACAATAAACAAGTGGAGCCAAAACCATTGGTACCACAAAATACCACATCCAAAGCCGCCAAAAAAGCTACTCCACCCTTGTACAATCCGATAAAAAATATAGAAATCAAGCAAACCGACGCAGTCAACGCAATCAACGAAATACAGGGCATCGACGTCAATCAAACTATCGAAAGTAATGAAACACAAAATCTTGAAAACAGTCAAAATAACCAAACCAAACAAGCGAACGAAACAACAGTAAATGTCGATGGAAAAGTCTTGGATACTATGCAGATGACTATCGATACGCTGATGATCATAAGAACGCTTGATAATGTTATGCGCTTTTAAAAATCACGAACGACATAATACTCAAAAATAAAAGTATCTCAGTTTTTGCACTAATTTTTTCACACTTTTTGCCAATCCCACCCTTCCTTGTCATAACATTTGCAAAGCCACCATTGTCATGCTGGGCGTAATACTCAAAAAGAGAGGCTAAAATATCAAGCAAGCATCTGTGTTTTCTCCTCCGTCATTGCGAGTTTGTGACTGCTACGTGGCAATCTCAGCTCTCTTTGGCTTTTTTTCTCTTTTGGTTTACTCCCCTTTCTTGGTGCTACTTTCTTTTCCGAAAGAAAGTGGCGCAAAGAAACTCCCCCTAAGTGTAACTGTCCTTCGGATACCCTGCGCATTTTTGCGTTACGTCGGGAGCTGCGGAACTCACTCAGTCGTTCA
>JAITNC010000018.1 GCA_031290675.1 Campylobacteraceae bacterium
CTCGCAATGGGCATAATATATAAAAATAGTTGTTTTTTACTATTTTTTTCTCGCTCTTTTTCTCACTTTTTTCTCTACCTCTTTTTCCTCAATACTCTTGTAATAACAATACCATTTCAGATAAGATATCTTATGCTCTTTAGACAATCCACTATGACTTCTGTAATGATGTTTTAAGTGTCCAAAGAAACCTTCTAAAGCACCTGTGGTATTTGGAACATCAGGATTGTTTATATGATGAAACATATTTGATATTGCATTATTGATTAGTGATGTTGTTTTTTTCAAATCCTTCTTTGCATCGCCGTCATTTTTGTGAGCATTAATGAACTCTTTATTTGCATTGAACCACTTGAAGTATCTATCAATAAACATCTCCTGCTCCTCTTTGCTTTCAACATCTCCTATTGTTTTAACTATACTCTTTAACTCTTTTCCTATATCGCTCTTTGGATACATTCTAATCCAAGAGTGAGATTGTCTTTCTATGTGAAACAGACATCTTTGAAGGATTGTGTCAAGGTAGATATCAAATATCTCTTTGATTGTGGATTGAAGCCCATCTGCAGTGAAGGTAAGAGGGTTTAGTCCTATCTCCTTGAGATGATAAAGAACCTTCTTAATACTGTTACCATCTTCCTTTTTGATAAATTCCCAATAGATTGGTTTTTTACTGTTGTAATCCATAATGACAATCAAACACATCTCCCTTGTCTTTTCCTTTTTTTACCTCTATTTTTCTTTCCCTTTTCGCTTTCTTTTTCCTCTTTTTTTTCCTGCTCTTAAAGTAAGTAGCGTCAATCATAACGTGTTTGATAGTTGAATAATCAATCGTTAGTTTGGGAGGTTCTTTGGCTAACCAGTAATTCTTGATAGCGTGAAGTTTGAAAGAGCTGTATCCTGACTCATGAGATAACCGTCTTATCGTCAATCCCTCTGTTATCCACTCTTTGAACCAATGTTTCTCATTATTGATTTTATTTTTTGGCAATCTGCGTATAAAAACACGATTGCATTTTAAGCACTTAAATCTCTGTTTTTTGTTTATGTCTTTACCAAATAAAATGACATTTTTACATAAGCAATTTGGGCACTTTGGGGTATATTTTTTTTATCAAAGTCAAACCTTTTTGAGTTTAGTAGTCTGCAAGTACCTATTATACGATAGTTTGAAGTGTTTTTAACAACTATTTTTATATATTATGCCCGCAATGACGGAGGAAGAGCAAAAAACACAGATGCTTCGCAAGCGGAGCCATGACAATTGGAGGGCTACGCCGAAGCCATGACACGGGGGGGTGGGCTTTCGCCCTATTTCGTCCCTTTTACCAATTGAGCATAAATTAACTCAAAATCTTGAAAACCTATCTCTAAGATACCGTATCTAAACGGATATCCCCAAAACTGTTTATTTGGTATAAATCGCAACTCATATATCAAAGGCAAGATAGGTATTTCCTCGCACTTACGGTACTCAACTCTTCTTCTGAAAGGTATAAAATCCTCGCCCATTTGATACTGATACACCTCATCATCAGCCACTTTGCCGATAGCCGTAAAGGTTTGAAGGGTGGATTTTGTGTCGGTTATGCTGTTTTTTGATGAATATATAAGCAGCTCGTCCCCTGCCCTCATTCGTCTCAATGGCCGTTCTTTGCCGTGACAAGCTTGTATGATACCGCCCTCGACCGCCAATTTGGCATGTTCTTTTGAAACGCAGACTATCCAGTATTTTTTAGCTCGCTGCATCTTTCGCACCTTTGAGAGAATATGACATTTTATCACAATACTCCCGCTATCGTTGCGGTTGGTTACCTTGAACTGTTGCGGAGTGAGTTTTGCCGTCTTACTTTGGCGTTTTCCCAACGTCTTTTCTCATCGGCGCTCTGAGGTGAGAGGGGTTCAACTTTGACAGGTTTGCCGTTCTCGTCCACAGCGACCATCGTAAAAAAGCAGCTGTTTGTATGCGTAACCGTCTGTTTTTTGATATCCTCGGCGATGACTTTGATGCCTATCTCCATTGAGGTCGTTCCCGTGTAGTTCACGCTCGCCAAAAACGTAACAAGAGTTCCTATATGGATAGGATTTTTAAATATCACTCTATCCACAGAGAGCGTAACGACACTGCTCCCGCTATATCTTGATGAGAGTGCGTAAGCTACTTGGTCTAGGAGTTTGAGCAAATCGCCGCCGTGGACATTGCCGCTGAAATTTGCCATATTTGGCGTCATCAAAACCGACATCGTGAGTTGATTTTTTGAAAAATTTTGCAAGAAAACTCCAATCTACAGTCATTTTTACGAAAAAGCGGTCGGCTTTCTACCTTGATGATAAAAAGCCGACAAGATGGGGGTTATTCTACTTCTGCGTCTATGACGTCGTCGTCTTTTTTGCTAGCCCCAGCTTTGTTTTCGCCTTCGCCTGCACTTGCGCCCTGCTCTTTTTTGTACATCTCTTCTGCGAGTTTGTGGCTGACTTCGGTCAAAGCTTTGACTTTAGCCTCTATCTCATCTTTGCTCGCATTTTCATTTTTCAAAACCTCTTTTAAGTCGTTTGAGGCTTTCTCTATATTTGCCTTATCCTCAGCAGATACGTGTTCGCCCAAGTCTTTGAGGGATTTTTCTGTCTGATGTATCAACGCTTCAGCACTGTTTCGCGCGTCTACTATCTCTTTGCGTTTTTTGTCTTCCTCTTTGTGAAGCTCGGCGTCTTTGACCATTTTTTCTATCTCTTTTTCGTCAAGCCCTGAACTTCCTGTGATTTTTATCTCTTGCGCTTTTCCGCTCGCTTTATCTTTCGCCGAAACCGTCAAGATACCGTTGGCGTCTATATCAAATGCGACTTCTATCTGCGGAATACCGCGTGGAGCGGCAGGAATGCCCTCAAGGTTAAATTGACCTAAAGACTTGTTATCTCTCGCAAACTCTCTCTCGCCCTGAAGCACGTGTATCGTAACGGCTGGTTGGTTGTCCTCTGCTGTGGAAAATGTCTGCGCTTTTTTAGCCGGAATAGTCGTGCCTTTGTCTATAAGTCTTGTCATAACTCCGCCGAGCGTTTCTATACCAAGACTTAGCGGCGTAACGTCCAAAAGAAGTACATCTTTGACGTCGCCTTTTATGACGCCGCCTTGTATCGCAGCTCCGATAGCCACGACTTCGTCAGGGTTTACGGACTTGTTCAACTCTTTGCCGAAAAACGCTTTAACTCTCTCCTGCACAAACGGTACTCTTGTAGAACCGCCGACCAAAACTACCTCTTTGATATCGCCTTTGGCAACGCCGGAGTCTTTGATAACCTCTTTGATTTTATCAACGGTTTCGTTTATCAAGTCTTCTATCATGGACTCAAATTTCGCTCTTGTGAGCTTTTTGACCAAGTGTTTAGGGCCTGAAGCGTCAGCCGTGATAAATGGTAGATTTATCTCTGTTTCATTTGCAGATGAGAGCTCTTTTTTGGCGTTCTCAGCCGCTTCTTTTAGTCTTTGAAGCGCCATAACATCGTTTTTCAGGTCAATGCCGTTATCGTTTTTAAATTCGCCAACAAGCCAATCTATCAAACGGTTGTCAAAGTCATCTCCGCCCAAAAACGCGTTTCCGCCTGTCGCCAAAACTTCTACCACATTGTCGCCTGTTTCAAGCACAGTCACGTCAAATGTACCGCCGCCGAGGTCGTAGACCATTATCTTTTCAGCCTCTTTTTTGTCAAGACCGTAAGCGAGAGCTGCTGAAGTCGGCTCATTTATGATACGAAGTACATTTAGCCCTGCTATAGTGCCGGCCTCTTTTGTCGCTTTTCTTTGTGCATCGTTGAAATACGCAGGCACAGTGATAACAGCGTCCGTTACGCCTTCGCCCAAAAACCCTTCGGCATCTTCCTTGAGTTTTATCAACACTTTCGCGCTTATCTCTTGTGGGGTATATACTTTGCCCGCTATCTCTATGGCGCATGCTCCGTTTCTGTCTACCACTTTGTACGGAAGGCGTTTTTTAGCCTCTGCGGCTTTGTCCTCATTGCTCATCAAACCCATAATTCTCTTGATAGAATATATCGTCTTTTGCGGATTTGTAACAGCTTGTCTTTTTGCTGTATCGCCTACCAAAACCTCGCCCTTGTCAGTGTACGCGACAACTGAAGGCGTTGTGTTTTTACCCTCTTTATTTGGTATAACTTTCGCTTCGCCTCTCTCGTATACACTCACACAAGAGTTTGTAGTTCCCAAGTCTATTCCAATCACTTTTCCCATTTCATATCCTTTTTTCAAATTTTTTTAAATCAATCTATTTTCATTTGGCTATGCTGACCATAGCAGCTCTCAACACTCTCCCCTTTATAGTATAACCTTTCTGAAAAGTCTGAACGATATCTCCGCTCTCTCCCTTATCTTCTTCCTGAAGTACGGCATTGTGGAAATTCGGGTCAAACTTGCCCTGTGTATCGGCCTCTTTGATACCGTGCTTTTCAAACACTTTTTTGAACTGCTCCAGTGTCAAACCAACGCCCTCTTTTATCTTTTTGGCAACTTCATCATTTACCTCTTCGCCTGACTTGTAAGCTATCTCAAGTGCGTCTATGACGGGCAGCAAATCTCTTGCGAACTGCTCGTGCGCATAGTCTATCGCTTGATATTTCTCTTTCTCGTAACGCTTTTTGATATTTTCAAAATCAGCGTGAGCTCTTACATACTTGTCTTCGCACTCTTTTAGTTTGCCTTCTAGCTCTTTGAGCGCATCAACTTCCGGCTCACTCACTTCTTCGCCCTCTGCGGGCTCTAACAACTCTTCATTGTCTTGTTCTAATTCTTGTTTTTTATCGCTCATAATTCTCCTTTGCTTCGTTTAAAAAACTCTCAAAATCCGTGTTTAGCTTGCCAAGGCATAGCATTTTGGCGTTATCTCCGCCTATCTTGGCGTTTTGTTTTATCGCCATATAGCCGCTCGGGACTATCTCCTCAAAATATATGCCGGGCTTGAGCTCAAGCATAGCTCTTGCGTCTTTGAAAAAGCTGTATAAAAACTGATTTTCATTCTCTTTTGCCATCTCATACAAAACATAATCCCCCTCTTGAATGAGGACTTTTCCAACTAACATCTGGTCAAGTTTGACGCACAGTTCGTTGAACCCTACTTTCGCGCCGAGCTGCCTCAAGTCGTATATATTGAAACCCAAAAGTTCGTTCAAAAACCTCAAAGCCTCGTTGCTGTACGATATGGCGACTTCGCTGTTTGTAAATACCAAAAGCAGATATCTGTCTTTTACGGCTATAACCTCTCTCAGCTCTTCATCACTGTGAAGCTCCAAAGCGCAGTAAAATCCATACTCACGCACGGTCTGCCGCACGTGTGAAAGGCTGCCCAAAACTACCGTCTTGTCGGTCTTGAGCCTCTCAATCCAATACTTTTTGAGCGCATTTATAGTCGGAATCCTGCCGCTGCTTATATGAAGCTGCATCAAAACGCCCTCATTGCAAAGACGCTTAAAATAAGCTCTGATAGTAGAAGCCGAGATATCTATAGGCATTTTTGTTTGAAGTTCAGCTGAACCTATCGGGAGATTGTCCTCCAAGTAGGCTTTTATGATGGCTTCTAAAATCAAGTCCTGTTTAGATAACGAATTCACTTTTTGGCACTCTTTTTGTTTAATTGCTTGTAATTATACAACATTGAGTGTAGTTATGTCAAGTATCATCATTGACTAATCACTATAAAGAATGTTTAGTCCTATACGCTCAATGTTGAGAAAGCAGAAAAAATGGCACTTCAAAGGCGATAATAAAAAAATGTAAATGTAAAAAAATAGAGTGAAAAGTAGTGGAAAGCAGGAGTGTTTTAAAAACACTCCATAAAAATAAAGCTTATTTATCTCTCAACGCAAGGGCTTTTACAACCTCTTGGTGGCGAGCGTAATTTTTTGCTTTAAGATACTTGAGAAGACGTTTTCTTTGTCCTACAAGTTTTAAAAGTCCAAGTCTTGAAGAGTGGTCTTTAACGTTCACTTTTAAGTGTTCGGTTAAATAAACAATGCGGCTTGTTAAAAGCGCGATTTGCACCTCTGGCGAACCTGTGTCGCCCTCTTGTCTTGAAAACTTACTGATAATCTCTTTGCGAGCTGCCGAATCCAAAGCCATTTCTGACCTCCTGACTGGTAAAATTTCCCGTTTTGGGAGGGTGCAATTATATCATTTAAAACAAAAAATTAGATAAAATCAAAAAACTATTTACCCGCTCAGTGGCATGCAGCAGCCAAATTTTTATACATTAGATGTCGTAATTAATATTAAAACGAGGTACTTTTGAGTAGAATTGTGGACTTATAAATAAACACTTAGGAAAACATAATGCTATTAACAAAGGCAAGCGAATACGCACTACTTTCACTCATAGTTATAGCCCAAAGAAATGCCCCGCAAGATGTTGATACTCTCTCAACACAGCTTGGAATTTCAAAAAGCTTTTTGGCGAAAGTCCTGCAGAGCTTGGCAAAAGAGAAAGTTTTAAAATCTTTTAAAGGAGCTAAAGGCGGATTTACACTCGCCAAAGACGCCAAAGAGTTGACTATCAAGGAGATTTTGGAGTGCGCCGAGAAAAAACCTACCATCATTTTTGAGTGTGCGGCTTCTATCACGAGCTGCCCAAACAACAGAGCTGAATTTTGCAAGATTTGGCCTTTTTTTAACCGCTTTCAAGGCAAAATAGACGATTTTTTAGGAAGCATCACGCTATCTGACATAGTAAAAGAGTAGATTTTCAACCATCACATTGCTTTAAGGACAATCATTGAATTACAGTATTTATCACCTCTCACACACCGACCTTGACGGCTATGGCTGTCAGTTTGTCGCACAAACATACTTTAAAAATATCAAGTTTTACAACTCAAACTACGGCAAAGAGATAGATGAGCGTTACTCCAAGATACTTGAGGAGATAAAAGCCTCGCCTGCCGCTGCGCTCATACTTATAACCGACCTGAACTTGACTTCGGAGCAAGCGAGAAATTTTGAAAGGCAGCTCTCTTATCTGCCCAATAAAACAAAGCTTTTGCTTTTAGACCACCACCAGAGCGGACAAGATATAGCCGAGCGCCACGCTTGGTATTTTTTGGACTCCAGCCGCAGTGCGACAAAGATAACTTACGATTTTTTCTCATCTATTTACGGCAAAAACGCCTCGCTGGAAAAGCTTGTAGATATCATCAACTCGGTTGATATTTGGCTGAACGAGGATAAAAATTTTGAGATAGGCAAAGTCGCCCTCACGCTTATAGGAAACTCAAAAGAGTTAAATCGCATCATGTTTGATGAGGCAAATACGGAGTTTATGTTTTCGCTTTTAGAGCAAAGTATGGCGTTTTTTGACGAACAAGACGCTCATATCGTGCTTGAGGACAATATACACGCTATGAAAAAAAACTTCTTCAGACTTGGCAAAAACGACACACTTGGAAATCTCGTATCAAAATACAATGTGATGCTTTTGGAGAAACTCAAAGACAAAATGACTATAAATTATAAAGGCCACAAGGGTATCTTGACGTTCAATATAGGCGGAGTTTCTATCGTGGGCAACGACTTTTTGACGCAAAATAGCGATTTTGACTTTTTTATGGACGTAACATCAAGAAAAACAGTGAGTTTTCGCTCAAACGGCAAATCAGACGTCAGCAAGATAGCCGCAGAGCTCGCCAATGGCGGCGGACATCAAAACGCAAGCGGCGGCACGCTGCTGGGCTTTAGAGATAGTTTTTCGTATGATATCATTAAAAATCAAGTACTTGAATTGATAAAATCAAAAGAAGGATTAGTATGAGTTATGAAGATTTTGACGCAGAAGAGTATCAGGAAGAGATAAAAGACCTCTCTTTGCAGCTCGCCGATATGTTAAATGCGGCTTTGTATTTCGCTGGTGTGAAAAAAGCGAAACTTGAAGAGGCGCTTGACGCTTATCTGGACGAGATGGACGAAACGTTGGGAGAGGACGAGGACGCCTTGATGGGGTTTGAGGAGATAGTGAAAGTTATCAAACATTTGAAAGGCTCAAGGGCGGATTTGTTTGTGTAGAGTGGTGTACGAAAAAGCTTGACATTTTCATCGCCCTACAGTAAAATATTATATATTATTTTGTATCTCGAAAAGGGTCTAGTCGAATGGATAAAAGTGCCGTTGCCGAATATAATAATTTAAAGCAAACTGCACAACAATTAACCTTGTTTGATTTGGTTTCTTTTAAATACGAAAAAGAAAAAAATATCGTGCCTGTACGTACTTCAGTATGGGACGATTTCAAGTTTATAGATTTATTTGCAGGAATAGGTGGTATTCGTTTAGGATTTGAACACGTTGGTGGTCAATGTGTATTTTCATCGGAGTGGGACGAACAAGCCGCTAAAACCTATGAAGCAAATTTCGGTGAACGTCCTGCTGGAGATATCACAAAAATTGCCTCGGACAACATACCTGATTTTGATATGCTACTCGGCGGCTTCCCTTGTCAACCATTTAGTATTATTGGTGATAAGGCGGGGTTCAATCACGAAACGCAAGGAACATTGTTTTTTGAAATTGAGCGCATACTCTGCGATAAACGCCCAAAAGCATTTATGCTTGAAAATGTCCGCAACTTAACTGTACACGATGGCGGTAAGACATTTAACGTCATTATTAACCACCTAAAAGCATTGGGTTATAATGTGTATTCAAAAGTTCTAAATGCACTTGATTTTGGAGTACCACAAAAGCGTGAAAGAATTATAATTTGCGGTTTTATTGACGATGTAAACTTTACTTTTCCTTGCCCCGTACCCAAACAAGAAAGACTATCTATTGCAGATATTCTTGAAAATGAGAACGATTTAGACGCAGCTTTATGGGTTCGGGATAATATCAAGCAAAGCCGATTTGAACGAATGAAAACAATTCCCACACGCCCATACATAACACACGAAAATGTAGGGGGTATGGTAACGCCGCATTATTATTCTTGTGCGTTGCGGGCGGGAGCTTCGTCTAATTATATTCTTGTCAATAATGAGCGTCGCCCGTCGGCAAGAGAAATGTTACGTCTGCAGGGATTTCCAGATACATTCAAAGTCGTTGTACCGTATAGCGGCATAAAGAAACAAACAGGTAACAGCGTCGCCGTTCCCGTTATAAAAGCAGTTGCAGAAAAGATGTTGATTGCGCTAAAAAATTATGAATGGGAGAATGCGAAAAATGGACGTTAAACAGGCTAAAACCGCTCTCGATACTGTGATTAAAAAATCCCGTGTACACTTATATAAGCCCATACAGGTAGCCGAAATACTGTATCATCATAGAACAAATCCCAACACAATAGATTTATTACGCCTTGATGATTACCGCAATCAAAGCAAAAAATGGCGTGACGACATTAGTCTCGCTCTGCTTGGTCGTAGATGTACCAGTACCGCACGGTTTCAAGACGATTTGTTCAACGATAACGCAACTCCGCCGGAAGTGTTAAATGTTCTCGGTCAAGAAAATATCCGCACGGGCGGGGCTGTGGAAGCATATATTTACGGGTGCTTCACAAATAAACATACACAACTTACAGTAGCCTTAAAATACTGCCTTGCTGCAACAAGGGAAAACTTTCAAGTAATCACGTTTATAAACTCATTCCGTGATGAAGCGGGATTAAAGCGGAGTATAGACAAAATTTATGAAGTGATTGTCTATGCCCTATTTTCTACGCTCGTTTCAGCGTTGGAATTGAAAGTTGAAATTTCGATTAACCCCGATAAACACGCACTATTGTCAGAGTTTACTGACTTCGCCCAAATGGTTATGTGCCTTGATGTTGATACCTCAAAAAGCATACAAAGCGCAAAAGTCTTTCGTGTTGGTGTAACAAACGCCGCTGATAGGGGACTTGATATGTATTCAAACTGGGGTCCTGCTATTCAGATAAAGCATTTGAACCTTAATGAGGAATTGGCAGAAGAGATTGTTGATGGCGTTTCAAGTGATAAAATCGTTATAGTATGCAAAGATGCGGAAGAACGGGTAATTTTCTCCTTGCTCAATCAAATAGGTTGGCGCAATAAAATACAAAGTATTATCACTGAAACAAACCTTGCTAATTGGTATGAAAAAGCCTTGCGTGGTAAGTATTCCGACATTTTGGGTGATGAATTGTTGTCTTGCCTATGTTCGGAAATATCAAATGAATTTCCATCGCTAACAGAAACGCCAGATATGCTCAAAGAGCGTGGATATGAGAAATGTATAAATGATTATTGGGTTTAATAAAAATAATTGAAAAAAACAGAAAGTACAGAGAAAATAATGGCGGATACAAAAATCAGTTCGATATTGTTGATATAATAAAAGCACCTTTACAAGACACGGCAAAAATTGTTAATGAGAGTATAGTTTCTCCTGCTGCTAAACCAACAGGTGAAATTCTATCGTTTATTCCACGTGCTATGCAGCCTTACATCATATATGGCGCGAGAGGGTGGAGTTGCTGAGATTGCCACGTCGCTTCGCTCCTCGCAATGACGGTGATAGGGGCTTAGCCTTCAGTCGCAGACAGCCTCTCTACTTTTAGTGTAAGTCCAAAGCTTTTCAAAAGTTTGTATATTGTTGAAAAATAAGCGTCCCGTGAGCCGTCAAGCGTCTTATAAAGGCTTTCTCTGCCGACATTTAACTC
>JAITNC010000023.1 GCA_031290675.1 Campylobacteraceae bacterium
AATATCTCTTGTGCTTTTTCCAGCTCTTTCACACTTGACCTTTGGTATTTTTTTGGTATTATACACAAAGAAATTTATAACTTAGGAAGTATAACTATGCCACCAAAGAAAAAAACCGTGCCGAAAGTGACAAACGAACAGCCCTCAGCAGCTGTAACCGCACCCAAAAACGAGAAACTTATAAGCGGCAAAGAGCTTGCCACAACGCTCATCGCACTTATAGTCTGCGTAACGCTTTCAGTGCTTTATGTGATGTTTCAGATAGAAGGAAAGATAATGGCTGTAGTGGGCGGTGGTGATTTCAACTCCATCACAAGATACATACCTGACCTGCTTCTCGTAGTCGTCATTTTTGTTATAGCTTCCGGCGTAACATTTGCCTCACTGCTTGGAAATAAAAACAAATAATGCAGCGTTTTATCGTTTTTTTGGCATTTATCGTTGTTTTTTGTGGCTGTTCGCTCAAAACTCCGCCTCTTGAGGAGGTGTTGCGATATGAGCAAAAAGCCTCTGCGCTGCCAAACGTCCCGCCGATATCCAAAAAAGAGCTTGAGAGAGAGCAAACACTGTTTTTGGAGAAGTTTTTTTCACCTTGGGACAAGCTTGAACTTTGGGGCAGCAGTAAAGACATCTCTTGGGGATTTGAAACTTTTGGCGGCGGTGATAAATATGTCGGCGAGAACAAAAAGTTTATTGACGCCGCACACCTTGAGGAGATAAAACACTTAGCCAACATAGAGCGTTACGGCTTGGATTTGGCGTTTGCTATCACGACAAAAAACACAAATCTGCGCATTTTCCCTACCGACAAGCCGTTTTTTAGAGGCTCGGAGGGGGATTTTAGCTACCCTTTTGACGCTTTGCAAAACTCATTTTTGAGCGTTATGCAGCCTGTCAAACTCTCTCATTACTCTACGGATATGGCGTGGGTTTTTGTGGAAAGCTCGTCCGCTTCGGGCTGGATAAAATCAAACGAGATAGCCCTGATAGACGCCGTGATGATACAAAAAATCAAAAACGCCCCGAAAATAGTCATCACAAAAGATAACGCTCCTGTCTATTTTCAGCAGGGGTTGTTCGCTCACTATCTCAAAGCGGGCGCTCTGTTGCCTGTATTGGTGCAGGATAAGAACGAATTTAGGGCGTTCGTTATAAATACCGCCGAGGATAAGAGCGGATTTAGCGCAAACGTGAGCGTGAGCGCACAGTTCGCCTCTTGGTTTCCGCTGGAGTTCAACCAGACAAATGTAAAGACGATAGTAGATGAGCTGTTAAATGAAAATTACGGTTGGGGCGGATTGTACGCAAACAGAGATTGCTCTGCGCTCACAAAAGACTTTTTTGCCATTTTTGGCGTTTGGCTGCCGAGAAACTCCGCCGCCCAAAAAAAATCAGCCCTCTTTTTTGATGTGTCCGACTTAGCGCCAAGGCTAAGAGAAGCCAAACTAAAAGAGCTTGGCGTGCCGTATATGACGCTCGTCTACCTGCCCGGACACATCATGCTCTACACGGGCGAGAAAGACGGCAAAGCGTTACTCTTGCACAACATCTGGGGTATCAAGACGAAAGACAACGGCAGATATATCATCGGCAAATCCGTCATAACCGACCTCTTTGTGGGCGAAAACGTTCAAGAGATATACGTCCAAAGTCTGCTTATCAACAGAATGCAGGGATTTACCATTTTTGTCTCAAAAGAGGCTCAGATAAAAGCCAAATTGATGAGCGTGTACAAAGAGAGTATATCGTCTATCGCGGGCAATGTTGTGCATTTCAAAAACGGCTCAAGCCTCATTTATGACGATGGTGAGGAGAAGAGTTATCAAGAGTTACTTGAGCGCTCTGACATACAAGACCAATTTTTTGAGGATTATGACAAAAGCCCGCTTGCGGCAGAACCCACAAATGACGCCGGAAGGATACGCAGCGAAGAGTTTTTCAAAGCGCTTTATGGCTCTGACAAACAAGAGGTAGAGAGCAACCTCGTCAAAGTTGCGTGGCTGCCCTCCTCAGCCAACAAAACGCTGCTTTTCAACAAGCGCAACGGCGCGGCGAAAGCTTTGCAGGCTGTGTCAAACGAACTTGACCAACTCCCACGTGAATACTTGGAGTTTTTAGACAATATCGGCGGGACTTACCTCTACAGAACTATCGCCGGAAGCTCCAAACTAAGCCCGCACTCTTTTGGCATAGCCATAGACATCAATGTAGCCAAGTCGCACTATTGGCAGTGGTCAAAAGATAAAAAATACCAAAACCTAATCCCCCAAAAAATAATAGATATTTTTGAGAAACACGGCTTTATTTGGGGCGGCAAGTGGTATCATTACGACACGATGCACTTTGAGTACAGACCTGAACTTTTTTGAAGGATAGAAAATGATGAGGAGAGTTATACTTTTTTTGGCGCTTTTGAGCTTTGCGTATGCACAGGATAGCAAATTTGGCGGTATCTATCTGCCTGATGTATACCTGAGCGAGCTTAGCAAAAGCAAGTCGCATGTCGTAGCCACAAAGAAATTTTACGAGCAGACAGATGCAGAAGAGAGGGCTCTTGTCATAACACCCGATGGCATCACATACATATACGGAAACGAGGCTGAGGGCAGAGATATCATCAAAATAGATAAAAACAAGATAACGGTAGAGAAAAAAAGCTACGACGATGAAAATACCTCATTAGATATATACATCACAGGCGAGGGAAAGATAAAAAACGCAAATGGCGTCAAATACTCCCGCATCAGCTCCGAAACGGACGGTGCGACAAATATAATGATGCATTTTATAACCGAAGCGATATTTACAGACAAGCATTATAAAAACAAAGCAGGCGATGAGCTGTACCG